>WGBL01000188.1 GCA_015494375.1 Hyphomicrobiales bacterium
CACCTCTTCAACGGTGAGCACGCGCCCGCTGGCCGCAATCTCGGGGAATGCGCGCGCGAGAAACGCCGCAATCTCCTCGCGGGTCATCACCGGTTGGGGCTTTCGGTTCCCGTTGTTGCTCGGCTCACGATTCAAGGGTCTGTCTTTCCTCCTGATCTTTCCCATTGGCATTGTTGGGCCCGGTGCCTATGCTCAACAGGGTGGCAATATGAACAATATGAAGTTGTGGAGCTGTGGATTTGAGCATGACGGCTATTGAAAAACCAGAGGCGAGGCGAGACCCAGGCGGGCCCCCCATTGTGGTGGTGCGCCATGGGGCTGTCGTTCGCTTGACACTGGCGCGACCGGAGGCGCGCAACAGCCTCTCGCTGGCGATGATCGGGGCGCTCCATGAGGCGATCGAGGCGGCGGGCGCCGATCGCGACGTGCGCGCCGTTGTGCTTGCCGCCGAGGGGCCGGCTTTCTGCGCCGGCCATGACCTCAAGGAGCTCACCGCCCATCGCGCCGACCCGGACAAGGGCCGCGCCTTCTACGAGCGCACGATGAAAGCCTGCTCGGCCATGATGCTGGCGATCGTGCGCTCGCCCAAGCCGGTGATTGCCGCTGTCGAGGGCGTGGCCACGGCTGCCGGCTGCCAGTTGGTCGCGAGCTGTGATCTGGCCGTGGCCTCCGAGACGGCGCGCTTTGCCACCCCGGGCGTTCATATCGGGCTTTTCTGCTCGACCCCCATGGTGGCGCTGTCGCGCAACGTAGCGCGCAAGCGGGCCATGGAGATGCTGCTCCTGGGCGACATGGTGGGCGCCGAGGAGGCAGCCCAATGGGGGCTCGTCAATCGTGTCGTGGCACCGGGCAAGGCCCTTGCCGAGGCCCACGCCCTTGCCGAGCGCATCGCCGAGAAATCAGCTGTGACCGTGGCAATCGGCAAGCGGGCGTTCTATGAGCAGCTCGAGATGCCACTCGCCGAGGCCTACGACCATGCCGCCGAGGTCATGGTGCGCAACATGCTCGAGGCCGACGCCGAGGAAGGCATTTGTGCCTTTCTCGAGAAGCGCCCAGCCAAGTGGCGGTGAGACGAAAGGAGAGCGGTGGCAGTGGTAGGTGGCACATGGGCCGATGAGTCTTTCTGCTACCGTGACCGGTGGGGGGCGGCATCGGAGTGGAAAACGGCCCCACTGATGTCATTTTGCAACAGTCCACGCAGCGAATCATTAACCGCGTTGCTATCATAAGAAAGCTTCCCGACTGCCCTTCGAGAGCATGGGGCATTCGCGGCTTGTGCGTATCCGTGTCAGCTGTCGATCGTTCGCACGGCATCTCGTTCTCACGTTCTTCAGTACCGCAGTCCCGCGTGCGTAGGCCGAAATAGCTGGCGCCTGCCGGCAAGGGCGACTGCGTCCTCACTGCAGGCTCATGGGGGAAAGACGATGCTTCGATCGTGCGCGGCTGCGGCCGGCATATTGCTGGCGGCTTTGACATTCGCCTTCGTGTCGCCGGGCAAGGGGCATACGGCCGGCGCCATGGACGCGGCCGTCTCGATGTCGATTTGGGGGCGCTGCTATGCGGGCGGGCAGTTGGGGCAGGTGCAGGCGGGCTCTGTGATCATCGATTCACCTGGCAATCCCGCCACCTCCTGGAACCTTGCGGGCGACACCTTTGCCGTCGAGACGGACGGCGGCCTCTATGGCGCTCAGGCGGGCTGCGACTATCGTCTCGCGGGCACGCCATTCGTTGTCGGTCTTGTGGTCGACGCGGCTTCTGCGGGCATCGACGCCACCGGCACGTCGGGGCTTTCGAGCGACACGAACGCCCAGCTCACCGTCGATCGCCTCGCCTCGGTGCGTGGGCGTCTCGGGATCGCGAACTCGGATGTGCTGCTCTATGCCACGGCGGGCCGCGCCTGGGTGGATTTGCGGGTCCGCAACTTCGACTTCGACGGCTCGCCCTCGCGGCCGGGCGTTGTCGACATGTCGGGCCGCCAATGGCGCGACGTCTGGGTCTGGGGCGGCGGGCTCGAGGTCGCGTTATGGGGCAACTGGACGGCCTTTTTTGAAGCTCTCAACATGGATCTCGGCGACGTCGATCTCGTCGGCACGGCCGTCAATCCCCCCGGCTTTGTCGTCCTCTTCCGCCATGAGGACATCGCGCTCACCATCCTGCGTGGCGGTCTCAACTGGCGCTTCTGAGGGTTGAGTGGCTGAGCCTCTTCCCGCCATGGCAATCGAGGGCCCGGGCCGCGAGCGCCCGACAGCCACATGCCCCCAACAGCTCAACAGCACACGCGCGGCATGACGCCGTGGGCGGCGTGGTCGCGTACGCATGCCTCATGCCCTCCGCCCGCGCCCGTGCCTTCCCCCGCCGTACCCGTCGCCCTTGTCTCCCGGTCCCGGCTTTCATAGTCTGCCCGCATGACCAAGATCGATCACGACCACTACCCCGACGCCACCATCGAGGACATTCTGGCGCGCGTGCGCACGATCGCGATCGTGGGCGCCAGCACCAATCCGGTGCGGCCGAGCTATTTCGTGCTCAAGTATCTGCTCGCCAAGGGCTATGAGGTTTTCCCCGTCAATCCGGGCCATGCCGGCAAGGAGATTCTGGGCCGCAAGATCTACGCCAGGCTCGCCGACATTCCCTGCCCCATTGACATGGTCGATATTTTCCGCAGCTCCGACGCCGCGCTCGGGATCACCAAAGAGGCGATCGAAATTGGCGCCAAGGTGGTCTGGATGCAGCTTGGTGTGCGCAACGACGAGGCCGCGCGCCTTGCCGAGGAGGCGGGGCTCGAGGTGGTGATGAACCGTTGCCCGAAAATCGAGTATGGCCGGCTCTCGGGCGAGATCGGCTGGGCCGGCGTCAACACGGGGCTCGTTTCGTCGCGGCGTCCCAAACTCATGGCGGGCTATCAGCACCGCTCGCTCTGAGTGAACGCGGCGCCCGGGCGTCGCAGCTCGCGGCCTCCTTGCACCGGCCATCGAAGCCTCTTGAAGCCGGCCGCCAGCAGGCTATCGCAGCAGGCGCTCGACATAAGCCGGCACCACCGTCCCTGCCGGGCCGTGGATGGTCTCATGGAAAAGCGCGGCGCCGTCTGACGGCTCGAGATTGAGCTCGACCGTATGCGCCCCCGCGGCCCGTGCCTCGGCGACAAAGCCCGCGGCCGGGTAGACGGTGCCGCTCGTGCCGATTGAGAGAAAAAGATCGGCGCGGGCGAGGGCCGTATAGATTTCATCCAAGCGATAGGGCATCTCGCCGAACCAGACGACATCGGGCCGCATCCCGGCCGGCAGCCCACAGGCGGGGCAGCTCGTCTCGATTGAGAGGTCGTCGCGCCATGGGTGCCGCGCGCCGCAATGGCTGCAGAGGGCCTTCAAGAGCTCGCCATGCATGTGGATGACATTGCGGCTGCCGGCGGCCTCGTGGAGGGCATCGATGTTTTGTGTGACGACGAGCACCTCGCCCTCATGTTCACGCTCGAGCCGGGCGAGCGCGAAGTGCGCGGCGTTTGGCTCAACGCCGCTGTGGGCGCGGCGGCGCTCGTTATAGAAGGCATGCACCTTGGCCGGGTCGCGGGCGAACGCCTCGGGCGTTGCCACGTCCTCGATGTTGTATTTCGCCCAGATGCCGTCCTTGTCGCGGAAGGTGGCAACCCCCGATTCGGCTGAGATCCCGGCGCCTGTGAGAATGACGATGCGCTCATAGTATGGCATGGAGGGGCTCGAGGGGCTCATGGAGAAGCGCTATCCCACCTGGGCGCGATGGCGGAGATAATGGTCGGCAAGGACGATGGCGAGCATCGCCTCGCCCACGGGCACCGCGCGGATGCCGACACAAGGGTCGTGCCGACCTTTGGTGATGATCTCGGTTGCGCGGCCCTTGCGATCAATGGTCCGCCGGGATGTCAAAATCGATGACGTCGGCTTGACGGCAAAGCGCGCAACGATCGGCTGGCCCGTCGAGATGCCGCCCAGGATGCCGCCCGCGTTGTTCGAGAGGAACTCCGGGGGGGCGCCTCCCTCGGCGGCGGGCCGCATCTCATCGGCGTTCTCCTCGCCCGTGAGGGCGGCCGCGGCAAAGCCCGCGCCGATCTCGACGCCCTTTACCGCATTGATGCTCATGAGGGCGGCGGCGATGTCCTGGTCGAGCTTGCCATAGATGGGCGCCCCGAGTCCTGCGGGCACGCCCTCGGCCACTACCTCCACAACGGCACCAATCGATGATCCTTTCTTGCGGATGCCGTCGAGATAGTCGGCCCAGCGCGCCGCCACGTCTCGATCGGGACAAAAGAATGGGTTGCGCGCGACCTCGTCCCAATCCCATTTGTCGCGATCGATCCCATGGGGGCCCATCTGCACGAGCGCGCCGCGCACCCGCATGCCCGGCACCACCTTGCGCGCAATGGCGCCGGCCGCCACACGCATGGCTGTCTCGCGGGCCGAGGCGCGGCCGCCGCCGCGCGGGTCGCGGATGCCGTATTTGGCCCAATAGGTGTAGTCGGCGTGCCCGGGGCGGAACTTCTCGGCGATCGCGCCATAGTCTTTGGAGCGCTGGTCGACATTCTCGATCTGGAGCGCAATGGGGGTGCCGGTCGTCACCTGCCGGCCGGCATCGTCCACATAGACGCCCGAGAGGATGCGCACCTGATCGGGCTCGCGCCGCTGGGTGGTGTAGCGCGATTGGCCCGGCCGGCGCCTGTCGAGATGGGCCTGGATGTCCGCCTCCGTGAGCGGGATGCCCGGTGGGCAGCCATCGACGACACAGCCGATGGCCGCTCCGTGGCTCTCGCCCCAAGTGGTCAGGCGAAACATATGGCCAAAGGTGTTGTGCGACATGGGCCAAGCTTCAGGCGCGATTGCGACATCGCCCAAGCTATAGGCGAGATGGGGGGCTCAACGCCAGTGTATTTCGCTATCATGAATGACCATGATCTGGTCCTGGGGCGCTTCGAGCGCCGGGATTTCGGCGGGCGGGTGGCCGCCGATGAGGCCCTGGAGGCAGCGGCAGACCCCGCCGTGGGAGACGACGACGGCCGGCGTGCCGTGGCTTGAGAGATCCTCGAGCCAGGCTGCAACGCGATCGTAAAGCTCAACATAACTCTCACCGCCTTGGGGGCGAAAACGCCAGGGATCGCGATTGCGGGCCGCAACGAGTGCGCCTTGCCGGACCATAAGTTCGGACCAGGAATGGCCTTCGAAAGCGCCAAAAGAGATTTCGCGAAGCCGCGGCTCGGTGTCGTAGCCTCGAGGCGGCAGGCCGAGCTCTCCCCGCACGATCTCCATGGTCTCGCGGGCGCGCTTGAGCGGGCTCGAGAGAAAAACCAGGCCGTTGGGTGCGCTCCCGAGAAGGCGCCTCAAGGTGCGGCCGTTGCGGGCCGCCTGGCTGCGACCTGTGTCGTTGAGCGGAATGTCGCGGTGGCCCTGAAGGCGGCGCGCGACGTTCCAGTCCGTCTGGCCGTGGCGAATGAAGTAGATCGTGGGGGGTGCCATGGACTGCCAGCGGGCCCTTGTCGCTTCGCACGCGAGCTCCCTTCAGCCGCGAGTTGCGCACAAGTCAGTCGCGCACAAGTCAGTCGCGCACAAGTCAGTCGCGCGCAAATCAATCGCGCACGACCGTCAGATCGGGCGCCTCTTCGTTCTTCATGCCGACGACGTGATAGCCGCAATCGACATGGTGGACCTCGCCCGTGACCGCGCTCGACTGGTCCGAGAGCAGATAGACGCCGGCCCGCCCCACCTCGTCGATCGTCACCGTGCGGCGGAGCGGCGAATTGTATTCGTTCCACTTGAGGATATAGCGAAAGTCGCTGATGCCCGAGGCGGCAAGCGTCTTGATGGGCCCGGCGGAGATGGCATTCACACGAATGCCCGCTTTGCCGAGGTCGACTGCGAGATAGCGCACACTCGCTTCAAGCGCCGCCTTGGCGAGCCCCATGACGTTGTAGTGGGGCATAACCTTCTCGGCGCCGTAGTAGGTGAGGGTCAGGAGCGCCCCGCCTTCCCCCATCAGCCGCTCGGCCCGTTGCGCAACCGCAGTAAACGAGTAGCACGAAATCAGCATGGTCTGGCTGAAGTTGTCGGGGGTGGTGTCGATGTAGCGGCCGTCGAGCTGCGCCTTGTCGGACCAGGCAATGGCATGGACGACGAAATCGAGCCCACCCCAGGTGCGCCCCAACTCATCAAAGACGCGATCGAGGCTCGTTGGCTCGCTGACGTCGCATTCGAGCACCAAGGGCGCCGAAAGCTCCTCGGCGAGTGGCATCACCCGTTTCTTGAAAGGCGCGCCCTGATACGTGAGCGCAATCTCGGCGCCATTTTCGCGAGCCGCCTTGGCGATTCCCCAGGCGATGGAGCGGTTGTTGGCAACCCCCATGACGAGGCCGCGCTTGCCTGCCATCAGCTTTGTCGTCTGCTCGCTCATGCGCCTGCTCGCCCTCCCCTCTGCAATTGCTCTACAACTTCGCGAGAAGTGCCCCCGGATGTTGGGGGCATCCTACACGATTGCTGTGTCGGGTCCAGAGTATCTCGAGACGGATCGGCGGCCATCGGCTTGCTGCTGGCCTGGAAGCCATCCTGAAAGAAGCCATCCTGAAAGAAGCCATCCTGAAAAGAAGCCATGGAGGAGCGCGGGAGACAGCAGGGCAGGACAGGCCAGGCGGGCGGGAGTTAGCGATCGCGGGTGCGCGGTCGCTGGTGGGGGGCCGGGTGGCGGTTGCGGCCCGACTTCAGCCGTCAAGGCTCCAGCGCTTGTCGCGCGCGCGGCAGGCTATGCCCTCGATGGTGCGGGTGCGCTCGGCGAGTGTCAGCGAGAAAACGATATGGCGACAGATCTGCCCCTTGTCGTCACGAAACGAGCTCGTCGGCCGCACGATGCCTTTGAGGCGGCTGTTGGGGCGGTACCAGACGAAGGTCTCGCCGTCGCCCACGCGCGTCAGCGCATATTGGATGGCCTGGAGTGCGGTGACCAGATCGTCCTCGCCGAAGGTCTCATCAAGGGCGACGGTGCGCCTCGAGCGGGCATCGCGGATGACGGTTCCGGCGCGCCAGGCGTTTTCGTCTTGAGCGGCCGGTTTGGAAGGCGCTTGAGAAGCGGGCTCAGAGGTTGGCTCGCCCGCCAGGGCGACGCGCGGCAGCAGCGGCATCGATAGCAGTGGCACCGATAAGAGAAGGCTTGCAGCCATCAGGAGGGCGACGGGCGGGACGGCAGCGGGGCGACACCACAAACGAGGGGTTGAACGCAGACAACTCGGAAAACGCATGAGAAAACGCATCACTTGGGTTCTTCTTCCGCAACGCATACAATGGCCCGTCGACAATGGGGCTCTGTGGTCCTCTGCCTCGGGCGAGCAGGGCCGCTGCAGCAAAACTAGGCAAGGCGCGCGACCACGGCTCCGTCAATGGTGATGCCCTTTGGTTAAGCCTGGGTAAAGGCTTGCACGAGGCGCCCTTCAATGCATCGGTGCATCGGTGCATCGGTGCACCTCAGAGCCTCAGAGCCTCAGTGCGCATCTTCCGGCATGAAGGCCATCGAGCCCCTTTGAGGACCACACCAAGCTCGGAACCAGCGCAGAGCCGCACAAGCACAATTGCACACAAACATGAGCAAAAGAGCGGAAACCGATTATTTCGATGCGCCACCGGCCGGCGATTTTGGCGCGGCAGACGACCCCATCGCGCTTTTTCGCGACTGGCTTGGCGAGGCCGAGCGTCACGAGCCCAACGATCCCAACGCCATGGCGCTTGCCACAGTCGATGAAGAGGGGCGGCCCAATGTGCGCATGGTGCTGCTCAAGGGGGTCGATACGCGGGGGTTCGTTTTCTACACGAACCTCGAGAGCACCAAGGGGCGCGAGCTCGGCGCGCGGCCCGAGGCGGCCCTCTGCTTTCACTGGAAGAGCCTGCGACGCCAGGTGCGGGTGCGCGGCAGCACGCGCCTTGTGAGCGACGAGGAGGCCGATGCCTATTTCGCCTCGCGGCCCCGCGCCAGCCGCATCGGCGCCTGGGCATCCAAGCAGTCGCGACCGCTTGAAAGTCGGCTGGCGCTTGAGAAGGCGGTGGCCTATTATACGGCCAAGTTTCATGTGGGTGAGGTCCCAAGGCCGCCCCATTGGTCGGGGTTCCGCCTGGCGCCCACCGAGATCGAGTTCTGGCACGATCGCCCCTACCGTCTTCACGAGCGCATCGTCTATCGCCGCTCGCAGGAAGGCGCGGACTGGGAGAAGACGCGGCTTTATCCTTGAGTACGCCTGGTTGAGCGGCAGCTCCGCGACTGGGTGGCTATTGGCTGTGCCCCAGCGCAGGCAGCTGGTTGACGGGACGGCATAGCGAGACACAGGACGGCTTGGTGAGGCAAGGGCGAGCGGAGACGAGACCTTTGCGGGATCACCCCGGGGCCCGGGGTGGCGGGCCAGAGGTTAGGCAGCAATGACACGGATCGAGAACGCCGAACGCAAGACCCTGGTGCTGACGGGGGCGAGCCGTGGCATCGGCCATGCCACCGTCAAGCGCTTCTCGAGCGCGGGCTGGCGCGTGATCACCTGCTCGCGGCACCCCTTCCCCGAGGATTGCCCCTGGGAGGCGGGGCCCGAGGATCACATCCAGGTCGATCTCGCCGACCCAGCGAGCACCGAGGCCGCCATTGCCGAGATTCGCGAGCGCCTCAAGGACCAGGGCTCGCGTCTCAATGCGCTCGTCAACAATGCGGCGATCTCGCCCAAGGGCCCCGGCGGCAGCCGGCTCGGGACCATCGAGACCTCGATCGAGGATTGGAAATTCGTCTTCCAGGTGAATTTTTTCGCCCCCGTCATGCTGGCGCGCGGGCTCGTCGAAGAGCTCAAGGCCACGAGGGGATCGGTGGTCAACGTGACCTCGATTGCGGGCACGCGTGTGCATCCATTTGCGGGCTCGGCCTATGCCACCTCGAAAGCGGCGCTGGCCGCACTCACACGCGAGATGGCGGCCGATTTCGGGCGCCTCGGCATCCGCGTCAATGCCATCTCACCAGGCGAAATCGATACCTCCATCCTTTCGCCCGGCACCGAGAAGATCGTCGAGGAGCAGATTCCGCTCGGCCGCCTCGGCGAGCCCGAGGAGGTGGCCAAGGCCATCTATTTCCTTTGCACCGAGCAGTCGAGCTATGTGAATGGCGCCGAGCTCCATATCAACGGCGGCCAGCATGTCTGAACGCGCCGGTCTGTCGCTCTGTCGCTCTGTCTAAGGGCAAGGGCGGCGGTCTGGCGGGGCGGCCCGGCACGCCACGGGATGGCCTGGCATGGCTCGGCCCGGCTTAGGTGGGCCTTGACGGCGCCACAAAAGCCCGCTCTGCTTGCGAGACGAGGGATTCGGGGTTCGAGAAACGCCAAGCGAATGAGAGAGATGGCGCACATTTCACGACATGGGCTGGCTGCCATGGCCATGCTGGTGACATTCGCGCTCCTTGCCGGCTGCGGCAGCAGCGGCGGGTCGGGCGGCGGCGCTCTCTCGAGCCTCGCGGCAGGCAGCCTTTTCGGCGCCTCATCAGAAGCTCACAAGGCCGAAAATAAGGCCGCGGCCGAGGCACCCAAGCCGATGGCACGGCCCGTGCAGGTGGGTTGGACGGTGGCACGGGCCGAGCGTTGCGGGTTTCTCCTCGATCGCGCCAAGCTCAAGCGCAACTATCTCGCCTGGGAGGCGCAAAAGGGCGTGACGCCCGAGGAGCTCAAGAAGATCGAGCGCGCTTATGAGTTCTCGCGCCTGCTGACGACGGCGCGGGCCAAAAAGGACCCCAACTATTGCACCGAGCGCGTCCTCAAGGTTGTGCGCGCCGACCTGCCCAGGATGGTGGCGGGCGACTTTGATCTGCCGCCGCGCGCCAAGAAGCGCGGCAAGCAAAGCGACGACAGTCTCTCGTTCGCCTTCACAGGCTTCAAGTCCGGAGCAGCCAAGAAGCTTGATCGCGAGGACATCTTCCGCCCCAAGGATCAAGTCAAGTGAGGTGAAGTGCCCGTTCGAAGTGCCCACGCTGAGATTTGGGTGACAAAACCGACGGGCCAGGCGAGCGCGCCTCTCTCCCGGGGCCCCGGGGGACTCGCCCCTCTCCGGGGGGCAGCGGGAGGTCAGGGCTTATAGGTCACACGCCAGATGACGCCTGCGTAGTCGTCTGAGACATAGATGGTGCCGTCGGGCGCCTCGAGCACGTCGACCGGCCGGCCCGAGACGCCGCCACGGTGGAGAAAGCCCGAAAGAAACGGCTTCTCGACGATTGTGCCATCGGCCTGCCAGTGGAGCGAGACCACCTGATAGCCGATCTTCGTGGAGCGGTTCCAGCTGCCGTGCTGGGCGACCAGTGCGGCGCCCTTGAGCTGCGGTGCCCGCGTGTGGCGCAAGAAGCGGATCGACAAGGGCGCCACATGGGCGCGAAAGCCATACACCTGCGGGCGCGTCACGAGTCCGCGCGGTTTGCGCCCACCGAACTCGGGATCAAGGAGCCCCGCGCCATGGACATAGGGCCAGCCATAGTGCCCCCCGCGCTCGATGCGGTTGAGCTCGTCTGGCGGCAGCTCGTCGCCGAGCCAGTCGCGACCGTTGTCCACGCCATAAAGCGCGCCGTCCTCGGGCCGCCAGTCAAAGCCCACGGTGTTGCGCAGCCCGCGGGCAAAGACCTCCGCCTTCTCGCCGGGGCGGAACCGAATGATCGTCGCCCGCCATGGGTGGCGCTCAATACAGACATTGCACTTCGAGCCGATCGAGACATAGAAATAGCCATCGGGCCCCTTCTTGATGGTCCGCGTCCAGTGGCCGCCGTCGTCGGGAAGCCCCGATAGAACCACCTCCGGCCAGCGCAAGAGCCGGCGCTTCTCGTGATCGAACTTGCCGGCAAAGACTTGCGCCTCGGCGGCAATATAGAGGGTGTCGCCCTCGAGCCAGAGGCCATGGGGTCGGCGCATCCCCTTGATCAATGTGCGCACGCCATCGGCGCGACCATCACCGTCGGCATCCCTTTCGATAAGGAGCACACGGCCCGCCGGACTGGGGCTCGAGAGGAGAATGTCACCCCTGGGCGTCATCACCATAAGGCGCGCACGCCCCAGCCCGCTGGCATAAAGATTGACCTCGAACCCCTCGGGCAGCTTCAAGTGACGCTTGAGCTTGGCCTCGTCGAGCCTTTGGGCGGCCGCCATCGAGCCTCCGATCGCGAGCCCGACAGCAGCAAGCAAGAGCGCCGCAATGCGCGTCAACATCATCAGTGACCTCCAGTGACTAAACTCCGCGGTGCGATCCAGACGTGGTTGTCGTGAAAGGCGGCACCGCCCACTGGCAGCACCGGGCTTGCGCTTGTCAGCGTGTTGATGCCTCGGCCGCCCTCGAAGGCACTGTTGGGGGGAATGCTCTCGACAATCAGCACGCCGCGCTGCAACCCATCGAAGCTTCGCGCGCGCACCACAATTTCGCCGCGCTCATTGCCGACCCGCACTTTGGCGCCGTCTTCGATGCCGAGCCGGGCGAGATCGTCGGGATGGATGAGCACCGTGGGCGGACCCTCCCGCTCGCGGCTCGACGGCGTCTCGACAAAGCTCGTATTGAGATAGGAGCGCGCGGGCGAGGTGGCGAGGCGGAAGGGATGGCGCTCGTCCGCCTCTTCCGTGACGTCCCAGTGATCGGGAGACGAGGGTAACGCATGGGCGCCCTCGAGCGCCACATTCTCCGCCGCACGGGCCGACGCCCAGTCGGGTGCAAAGCGGAACTTGCCGTCGGGCCAGGCGAAGCCGTTGAGGAAATGCGCCTCCTCGAAGGGGGGCTGGCAATCGAGCCACATCACCTCTCGGAGCTCGGCCAATGTGCCACGGCCTGAGGCGCGGAGCGTGCGGTCGAGGATTTGCTCGGGGCTCAATGTAAACCCCTCATGCTCGGCACCGAGCCGCTCCGCCAGCGCGCAAATCACTTCATGGTTGTTGCGACACTCCCCGGGCGGCTCGAGGAGCTTCGGCCCGAGCATCAGATGCTGATGGCCGCCACCGCGATAAATGTCGTCGTGCTCAAGGAACATGGTCGCCGGCAAAACGATGTCGGCCAGCTGCGCGGTCTCGGTCATGAATTGCTCATGCACGCAGACGAAAAGG
>WGBL01000189.1 GCA_015494375.1 Hyphomicrobiales bacterium
CATTGTGCCGGGCACCTCGCCCCTTCTCGGCGAGCCGGGGCGCTTCAACCTCACCTTGAGGCGGGTGACCGCGCCGCAGTCATCGAGTGGTGGCTGACGGCGGCGGGTGCCAGGTGCCCCCTTACCGGTGCCCGATTTGCGCGCAAAGCCGCGCACTGGCCTTTCGGTCGGCACTCGGCTAGGCTGCGACCAAAGTCTAACAGGCACCCGGCACGGCTATCGCGGCCGGTGAGCGGCGAAACAATCAGATGGATCGGGGAAGGTTTATGGTAGAACACAAGACCCGTCAGGTCTTCAAAGAGGGGCACCACCGCAAGTTTCTGGTCGTCGTGGATGAGACGCCGGAATTTACCACCGCCCTCTATTTTGCGGCCCGCGTCGCCTCGCGCACGGGCGGTCGGCTCTCCATGCTGCATGTCCTCGAGTCGCAAAAGCAACTGAGCGGCTGGGTGGAGCTCAAGAACCATGAGGGCCCCGAGCTTGACGCCGCCATCAACGAGATGTTCCGCGATCTGCGCGAAAAGCTCGATCGTTGGGGCTTTCGCGATCTCCGCACCGAGTCGATCCGCCGCCAGGGCGAGAAGGCCGATGAGATCATCAAGCTGATCGAGCGCGATGAGGATATCGCCATCCTCGTTCTCGGCGCCTCGGCGAGCAGCGAAGGGCCAGGGCCGCTGGTCTCATCGCTGACCGAGGGCAGCCGTGCCGGCAATTTTCCCATCCCCATCTACCTGGTGCCCGAGCGGCTTTCCTTCGAGGAGATCGCCGCACTCGCCTGAGGTTGATCATCATTGGAACCGATATCTTGCGGCCACGCCCCCGCCTTTCTGAGTTCGATGTCATTCGTCAATGATGTCATTCGTCAATGAAGGATCCGCCGCTCGCCGAGTTGCATAACCATGACCACGCTCTTCCTTACAGATCCGAGCTTTCTGGCCCATGACACGGGGCCCGGACACCCGGAGCGCCCCGCGCGCTTGCGGGCCATCGAAAAGGCACTGTCGGCGCCCTCGTTCGCCGCCCTCGTGCGCGAGACCGCAAAGCCCGCCGAAGAGGCGACAATCGCCCTTGCTCACCCACAAGACTATATTGCCGCCATCAAAAGGGCGCGCCCCAGAGAGGGCGCGAAACAGCGCTATGTGAGGCTCGATCCCGACACCGTCATGTCGCCGGGCACTTGGGAGGCGGCCCTCAAGGCCGTGGGCGCGGCAACGGCGGCGGTCGACAAGGTGCTTGCCGGCGAGGCCGACAATGCCTTTTGCGCCGTAAGGCCCTGTGGCCATCACGCCGAGCGCGCCCGTGCCATGGGCTTCTGCATCTTCTCCAATGTCGCAATTGCCGCACTCCATGCCCGCAAGGCCCATGGCCTCGAGCGCATCGCTGTCATCGATTTCGACGTCCATCACGGCAACGGCACTCAGGACATCTTCTGGTCGGACAAAGACCTTTTCTTCGCCTCGAGCCACCAGATGCCGCTCTTTCCGGGCACCGGTGCCGTGAGCGAGACGGGCGTCGGCAATATCGTCAATGCGCCGCTGCGCTCGGGGGATGGCGGCGCCGAGTTCCGTGAGGCCTACGAGAGCCGCATCCTCCCCGCCCTCGATGCCTTTGCCCCCGAGCTCATCCTGGTTTCAGCCGGCTTTGATGCCCATCGCAACGACCCGCTCGCGAGCCTCGCCCTTGTCGAAGACGACTTCGCCTGGGTAACAACGCGGATTGCCGAGTTCGCCCACAGGCACTGCGGCGGCCGCCTGGTCTCGGTCCTCGAAGGCGGCTATGATCTCGATGGCCTGGCGGGCTCGGTCGCGGCCCATGTCGGCGCGCTCATGGATGCAGGCAGCTGAGGCGGGCCGACATAGAGGGCGCAATCAATAGCCCCAACACAGCAGCCGAATAGCAGCCAAGAGGAATGCCAAGGTCATGGGCAAAGCAAAAGCCTCCGAGGTACATGAGACGAACATCAAGGGCTTGAGCTTTGAGCAGGCGCTCGCCGAGCTCGAGCAAATCGTCACGCGGCTCGAGCGCGGCGATGTGGACCTCGAGGAATCGATCACCATTTATGAGCGCGGCGAAGCGCTCAAGGAGCATTGCAACGCGCTTCTGCGACAGGCGGAGGCCAAGGTCGAGAAGCTCACCCTCGGGGCGGACGGCCAACCCACAGGCACCGAGCCCCTCGAGGTCGAGGGATAACAAGCGGGATGGCGGCTGCAGGGGGCCCGGCTCCAAGAAACCCGGCTCTAAGAGGCTTGGTTCTGAGAAGCCGGATTGCGAGGGGCCCGGTTGCGAGGCGCCCAGCCCGCGATCTCAGAAATCCGGATCGGCATAGTGCTCGGGTGGTGGGGCTGCACCCGGCACCCGCTCCTTGAGGATGGCGCGCATTGCGGGCCGCGACTTCATCCGCGCATACCAGAGCTTGGCGCGCGGGTGGCGCTGCCAATCGATCTCACCGAGATAATCCGCACATGAGATATGCCCCGCGGCCGCGAGATCGGCAAAACTCAGCTCCTCACCCGCGAGCCAGCGCCGCTCGGCCATGAGGTGATCGATGAGCCCCAGGCTGTAGTCGAGATTGCGGGCCACCGCGCGCATCACCGCAGCATCGGGCGCACCTCCGCCCTGGAATCGCTTATAGACCTTTTCGCGCAGGAGATGGG
>WGBL01000190.1 GCA_015494375.1 Hyphomicrobiales bacterium
CTCTCAGAGAGCTCGACCAAAGTGGCGCCGAGCGCATCGCCGTGATGCCCATTCCCGATGACGGGCTCGGCGAAGCATTAAACGATCGCTTGCAGCGGGCGGCGGCACCGCGGGGAATGGACGCAGAGAGTGCCCAATGAGCAGCGCGCGCAGCCTCACGAGCGCACCAGAGCTGGCCGAGGAGCTCCGCGAGCGCTTCGTTGCCATCGTCGGCGCGCGCCATGCCATCACAACGCCCGAGGACATGGCGCCCTACCTCGAAGAGCCGCGCGGACTCTTTCACGGCGCCACGCCCCTCGTGCTTATGCCGGCGAGCACGGACGAGGTGGCCGCAATCCTGGCGCTCGCCCATGCCGAGAGCATCGCCGTCGTACCCCAGGGCGGCAACACGGGGCTCGTCGGCGGCCAGGTTCCGGGGCTGGGGGGCGCCCAAGGGCGGCGCCCCGAGGTGCTCGTAAGCCTCAAGCGCATGCGGGCTGTTCGCAGCATCGACACCGATGGCAACACCATGACGGTCGAGGCGGGGCTCACGCTCGCCGAGGCGCAAGCGGCGGCTGAGACTGTCGAGCGCCTTTTCCCCCTGAGCCTCGCCTCAGAGGGCAGCTGCACCATCGGCGGCAACCTCGCGACCAACGCGGGCGGCGTCGCGGTGCTCGCTTATGGCGCAATGCGCGCGCTCACACTCGGGCTCGAGGTGGTGCTTGCCGATGGCCGCATCTGGGACGGGCTGCGGGCTTTGCCTAAGGACAACACGGGGCTCGACTTGCGCGACCTGTTCATCGGCTCGGAGGGCACGCTCGGGATCATTACGGCGGCGGTGCTCAAACTTTTCCCGCGGCCCGTCGAGCAGGCGACGGCCATTGTCGGAGTACGGGATCTCGATTGCATGGCTCGGCTTTTCGCCCGCGCCCGGCGCGTAGGCGGGCCCATGCTCACCGCATTCGAAATCATGCCGCGCTTCGGCCTCGCGCTGGTGCTGCGCCATGCCAAGGGTGCGCGCGACCCGCTACAAGCGCCCGCCCCCTGGTATGCGCTCATTGAGCTCTCAAGCCCTCTCGCCGACGAGGGCATGGGCGAAAAACTCGAGCGGCTCCTCGGCGAGGCGCTTGACGAGGACGAGATCGCGGATGCCGCCATCGCGCGATCGCTCACCGCGCGCGCAGCCTTCTGGGCGCTCCGCGAGCGCCTGTCCGAGGTGCAAAAGCGTGAGGGCGCGAGCATCAAGAACGACGTCTCGGTGCCGATCGCCCACATTCCCGAATTCATCGCCCGTGCCGATGCGCGGATGGCCGAGCTTGTGCCGGGCTGCCGGCCGCTGCCCTTTGGCCACTTCGGCGACGGCAACATTCACTACAACATCAGCCAGCCCCCTGATATGGAACCCGCGGCGTTCCTCGCCAAGTGGGATCGCCTGACGGGCGCCGTCAACGAGATCGTGCTTTCGCTCGGCGGCTCGGTGAGTGCCGAGCACGGCATCGGCCGGCTCAAGCGCGATCTGCTGGCGCGCGTGAAAAGCGAGGTCGAGATCGACCTCATGCGCCAGATCAAGCGGACGCTCGACCCGAAGAATATCCTCAACCCCGGCAAAATGCTCGACGTGTAATGTTGTGTAAGAGGCCATGGAGTCTTCGCAGCGCGCGGGGCGCATTCGCCCAGTCGCCGATGACGATTAACAGGCAAGGAACAGATGATGAGGTCGAGGCGGTCGTGACCTCTGCACTCCGGCCGCGGCCGAACGGCCACGCTTTGCCGATTTCGAGCCGGTGAGAAGCAGAATTAGAGCGACCCGTCGCGATTTTCGGCCTATGAATGAGCCACTTGTTTGCGGCTTGTCCTTCGCAGAGCCCCACTCGTCCTTCGCAGAGCCCCAGTGGCGGAAGGGCGCTCGCAGATTGGCCGGCGTCTCGCAAGTTAATCCAGAGGCAAGAGGCAAAGGCGAAGAGCATAAGGAAAAGGTGGAGGCGAAGGGCAAGAGGCAGAGGCGAACGTATCTGTCTTGGGTGAACAAGCGAGCCTGAGAAAGCTGGTCATTCAGTCGAGTGCAAAGCCGAGTGCAATCAAGCAACTGAGAGGATGGAATCGAGATGAAGCGCGTTCTAAGAAGTCTTGTCACTTGTGTGCTTGGAGCCGGTCTGCTTCTCGGCCCATCCTTCACGAGCGATGCCAGCGCCCATAGTTCCAAGCGGCACGTCAAGCGCCATGGGCTCGTGGCGCAGGGGCGGTTGAGCCGGCACCCGCGCTCGGGCTACTATCGCGGCCGCACCGAGGTGCGTGGCTTCCGGCTGCGGATCGGCGGCTATTCCTACAGCTATGAGGACGGCGCGCTCAACTACCGCGACGACGGCCAGCTCGATTCCTTTGCCGAGCTCGGCCAGTCGCCTTCAGGGCCCTTCGACTCGGGCTTCTTTTTCGATTCGGGGATCGGTGGCACCAGGGGCGGCGGGCCACTGAGCGACGCGCCCTATCCCAACTGAGCCGCGCCCCACGCCGAGTGGGCTTGGGCCGGACTTGCCGACCGTCGCTCGGGGCCAGCTCGGGGCCAGAGATTGGCCACTCACATAAAATCAGTTGTGAGGTCATAAGATCGCGAGAAAAGCTTGCCGCAAGAGAATCGGCGTGTGCGGCTGAGGGACCGAGACCACCGGGGGACCGAGGAACACCGAGGAACAGTGAGCAATTGGCGGGTGAGGGTGATGGCGTCCGGCAATGATAATGATAATTGCAATGGCAACAGCAATAGGCTCGAGGCGGTGCTGGCACGGCTCGATGCGAGCCGCGATGAGGCGCTCGAGCGGCTCTTTGCGTTTCTTGAAATCCCGAGTATCTCGACCGACCCGGCCCATGCCGGCGATTGCGACCGGGCCGCGGAGTGGTGCGCGTCTGAGCTCAAAGCCTGCGGGTTTGAGGCCTCGGTGCGGCCGACGGAGGGCCGGGCCATGGTGGTCGGGCATTCACGCGCACCCGCGGGCGCTGCCGATGGCCCCCATCTCCTCTTTTACGGTCACTACGACGTCCAGCCGCCCGACCCGCTCGAGCTCTGGGAGAGCCCGCCGTTCGAGCCCCGCATTGCCGAGGACCCGGCAAACGGCCCCGTCGTTATTGCCCGCGGTGCCTCCGACGACAAGGGCCAGCTCATGACCTTTCTCGAGGCTTGCCGCGCCTGGATGAGCGTTGCCGGGCGGCTGCCCGTGCGCGTCAGCGTGCTGCTCGAGGGCGAGGAGGAATCGGGGAGCCCGAGCCTCGGCCCCTTTCTTGACGCACACAAAGAGGAGCTCAGGGCCGACTTGGCGCTTGTCTGCGATACAGGCCAGTTCGACAAGGAGACGCCGGCGATCACCACCCGCTTGAGGGGGCTTGCGGCCTGTGAGCTCACGCTCAGGGGGCCTTCGCGCGATCTCCATTCGGGCATGTATGGCGGGCCGGCCCTCAACCCCATCCACGTCCTCGCCAAAGTGATCGCAAGCCTTCATGACGACGCCGGGCGGGTGGCCATCCCGGGCTTTTATGACGAGGTCGCCGGGGTTTCGGCCGAGGAGCTAGAGGCCTGGCGGGCCATCGGCTTTGACGAGAGCGCCTTTCTTTCCGCAATCGGGCTGAGCGCGTCTGCGGGCGAGGCCGGCCACAGCATCCTCGAGCAGCTCTGGACGCGCCCCACCTGTGAGTTGAACGGCATCGCCGGCGGCTATCAGGGGCCCGGCGTGAAGACCGTGATTCCGAGCGAGGCCAGGGCCAAGATCACCTTTCGGCTGGTCGCCCGACAAGACCCACACAAGGTGCTCGACGCCTTCGAAGCCCATGTGCGCAGGCAGCTTCCGGCCGATGCCGAAGTACGTTTCGAGCGCCAGGGCGCAAGCCCCGCAATCGCCTTTGATACGCGCTCCGAGCCCATCGCCAAGGCGGCCGAAGCGCTTGCCGATGAATGGGGGCGTGGACCTGTGATGATGGGCTGTGGCGCCTCGATCCCCATTGTCGAGGCATTCAAGTCGGTGCTCGGCATGGACTCGCTGCTGATGGGGTTTGCGCTCGACGATGACCGCATCCATTCCCCCAACGAAAAATACAATCTGATAAGCTTTGAGAAGGGCGCACGCAGTTGGGCCCGGGCGCTTGCGAAATTTGCGGAGGCTCGAGCATGAACATGGCAGGTGCAGCAAAGGAGGGCATGGGCGAGGCCAAGCGGGCCCTGAGGGCGCGACTCGCCGCTACGGCCGGGCGGCTGTTCAGCTTTTCCCTTAGTGTGCTGGTGCTGCTGGCGCTGCTTGGGACGGCGCTTCCGACGGGCGGAGCCGCTGCGCGCGGCAAGCCGGGCGACTATGACTACCTCGTCCTCGTTCTCTCCTGGTCACCCACCTATTGCGAGGGCGAAGGGCGGCAGAGGCGCGATCCGCAATGCACGGGCACCCGCCCCTATGGCTTTGTGCTCCACGGCCTCTGGCCGCAGTGGCAGCGCGGCTGGCCCGAGTACTGCCGCGCCCCGAGGCAGCGCCGCGCCTGGGTGCCGAACGATGTCATTCGCAACATGCTCGACATCATGCCGAGCCGGCGCCTGGTCATTCACGAATACAGAAAGCACGGCACCTGTTTTGGCGGCCCGCCTGCGGCCTATTTCGCGACCGCGCGCAAACTCTATGAGAAAATACGTATCCCGCCGCGCTTTGTCCGGCTCGAGAAGCCGCTCGTCATCGCGCCGAGAGAGATCGAGGCGGCGTTTCTCAAGGCCAACCGCGCCATCGGGCTTGGGCCCGAGATGATTGCCGTGAGCTGCAACCGCCGCGGCCGCCTGCGCGGCGTTCGGATTTGCTTCTCGCCGGGCGGTGCGCTCCGCCCGTGTGGGCAGAACGAGCTCCAGCGGCGGCTCTGTCGCCGGCCCCGCGTCGTCATGCCGCCGGTGCGCGGGGGTGGTGGGCGGCGGGCAGCCGCGTCCCAAAACACGCTCTGATGATCTTGCACTCTCTCTGGGCGGGGGTTTTGGACCCTATGGGATGCGCGGAGCTCTGCAGCGAGTTTGTCGAGCGACTCGATTCTCTGGGCCGGGGCTTTGGACCCTATGGGATGCGCACATCTCGGGCCCGCATCGCGCACCAGGATCTCGGCATTGACCACGCCGGCCGAGCGCCGCTTCTGTCTCGATATCGAACGAGGTCACGGACCCTGAAATCCGGTATTGGAGACCTTATGACAAGCTGCACGATGAATGGCTCATTGTGCAGCTTGGTTTGCCCCCTGACTGAGGGCAACAGGTTGCGCAGGCTGCCGCGCCTCGTCAGACCTCACGCAATCAGCTCTCACGCTGTCAGCCGTCGCGTACCGAAGGGTCATGTTGCTCCTTTGCATTGCGCGCCTTCGCTTGATCAGCCGTCGCGTTCGCCCGCGGGCTTGCGGTCGAGCCCGGCGTCGAAATGGACGATGGTCTTGTCGTCCTCGATGAAGACCACGCCATACATGGCCGGCTCGAGGCTGTAGAGCGAATTGACGCTTTCCGCCACAAGCGGCACCTGGCTGCTGAGCGCGGGCAGCGACGTGCACGGTATGCCCTGCCAGTGGATGAAGGCCGCACGGTGAATGTGGCCGAAAAAGAGGTGGCGAATATTGCTGTGCCCGGCGACGATCTCGCCGAATTCCCGAGCCTCGTCGAGCTTGATCCGATCCATATAAGGAAGCGCAACGTCAAAGGGCGGATGGTGCATGAAGATCCAGACGGGCACCCCATCTGCTCGCTCAAGCTCGCCGCGAAGCCAGGCCTGTCGGGCGGCGCAATAGCGCCCCTCCGAGGTCGGCCCCTTGTAGGTGTCGAGAAAGAGAAATACGCCCGCTTCCGTGCGATGGCGGGACTGAAAAAAGCCATTCGCGTCGCGCGGCTGATCGGGAAAGGCCTCGCCGAACGCCTTGGGATCGTCGTGATTGCCGATAAGCAGGAACGTCTTGATGGGAAAGCGTTCGAGGCGCTCCCTGAGCCAGGCATAGGCCGCGGGCTCGCCCCTGTCGGCGAGATCGCCCGTGATCACACAAAAGGCGGCGTCACCGTGCCATTTGACGATGTCATCGAGACAGCGATCGACGCGCTCGGCATGGTCGAGCCCCCAGGCCTTGGCCCCCGGCTCAAGGAGATGCAAATCGCTCACATGGACGAATTTCATGTTCTCACCCAGTGCATTTCATGGCCCGCGCGCAACTTTCCCTTCTCCCCGCGAAATGTTTCCTGGCCCGCGCACGGGTGGGTGGCCGAATTGCCCCAATCAGTCAAAGGAAAACGCCCTCACCGACCCGGCCAAAGTAAAATGCCCCCTTGAGCCGGAGCCGTCCATCGGCCAAAAGGCCGAGGGCCAAAAGGCCGAGGTTAGCCAAGCTCCCTGATGCGGAAGTGGAGGCCACCGCGCGGCACCAGGGTGAGGTTTGCCGCAATGGGCGCCGGCACCTCGCCCACATATTCGATTTCGAAGCGCCTGAGCAGCATCGCCAGCGCGAGGCTGTTCTCGAGTTGGCTGAGCGCTCCACCGATACACGAGCGCCGCCCAGCAGCAAATGGCAGATAGGAATATTTGGCCCGCGCTTTCATGCGTTCGGGCGCAAAGCGCTCGGGCTTGAATTCTTCGGGCGCGCTCCAATAGCGGGCGTCATGATGCACCGCATAGGTGCAGAGGACGATATTGTCACCGGGCGCGATTCTGTGGCCGTCGATTTCATCGGCCTCGACGGCCTTGCGCATGATCGCCCAAACGGGGGGATAGAGGCGCATCGTTTCCTGGATGACACGGCGCGTATAGACGAGGCGTTGGGCGGCCTCCCAATCGGGCTCATCATCGCCACAGGCAGCCGCGACCTCGGCCCGGATTTTTGCCGCCACGTCCGGGTGCTGGGCAAGCAGATAG
>WGBL01000191.1 GCA_015494375.1 Hyphomicrobiales bacterium
ACCCGGAGGAGACCCGTCTCAAATACCGCTTTCTCGACTTGCGGCGCGAGACACTGCACGCCAACATCATGAAGCGCTCCGAGATCATCGCCTCGATCCGGCGGCGCATGCGCGAGGCGGGCTTTTTCGAGTTCCAGACCCCCATCCTCACCGCCTCGAGCCCCGAGGGCGCGCGTGATTTTCTTGTCCCCTCTCGCCTGCATCCCGGCAAGTTCTATGCCCTCCCCCAGGCGCCGCAGCAGTTCAAGCAGCTCATCATGATCGCGGGCTTTGATCGCTATTTCCAGATCGCGCCCTGTTTTCGCGATGAGGACGCCCGCGCCGACCGCAGCCCCGGCGAGTTCTACCAGCTCGACATCGAGATGAGCTTCGTGACGCAGGACGATGTCTTCGCCGCGGTCGAGCCGGTGCTCCGGGGCCTTTTCGAGGAGTTCGGCGAAGGCAAGCCCGTCACGCAAGAATTCCCGCGCATTCCCTACCGAGAGGCCATGCGGCTCTACGGCACCGACAAGCCGGACTTGCGCAACCCCATCGAGATGCGCGACGTGAGCGAGACCTTTCGCGGCTCGGGCTTCAAGATCTTCGCAGCGCTTCTCGACAAGCACGCCAAGGGCCGCGACTGGACCGAGAGGGCCGAGGTCTGGGCGATCCCCGCGAAGGGCGGCGGCTCACGCGCCTTTTGCGACCGCATGAACGCCTGGGCGCAAAAGGAGGGCCAGCCGGGGCTTGGCTATATCTTCTTCCGCGAGGGCGCGGGCGCAGGCCCCATCGCCAAGAACCTTGGCAAGGAGAGGACCGCCGCGCTCGCAGAAGTGCTCGGGCTCGGCGACGGCGATGCGGTCTTTTTCGTTGCCGGCATCCCGGCCCGCTTTGTCGATTTCGCGGGCGCCGCCCGCCAGAAAATCGCAAGCGAGCTCGGGCTCATCGACAAGGACCGTTTCGAGTTCTGCTGGGTGGTCGACTTTCCCATGTACGAGTGGGACGAGGAGAACAAGAAGGTCGACTTCTCCCACAACCCCTTCTCCATGCCGCAGGGCGGGCTCGAGGCGCTCGAGACGAAGGACCCCCTCGACGTGCTCGGCTGGCAATATGACATCGTCTGCAATGGTGTCGAGCTGTCGTCAGGGGCCATCCGAAACCATAGCCCCGAGATCATGCTCAAGGCGTTCGAGATCGCGGGCTACGGCCCCGAGGTGGTGGAGGAGAAATTCGGCGGCATGTTGCGCGCGCTCCAGTATGGCGCCCCGCCCCATGGCGGCATTGCGCCTGGCATCGACCGCATCGTCATGCTCTTGTGCGACGAGCCCAACATCCGTGAAGTGACGATGTTCCCCATGAACCAGCAGGCCGAAGACCTGATGATGGGCGCGCCCTCCGAGGTCTCGCCCGCCCAGCTCCGCGAGCTCCATATCCGGCTCAATCTGCCGGCCAAGGAAAAAGGTTGAGCGGCCTCCTTCGCCACCGCCCTGAGACTGGCACCTGACACTTGATCACCTAATCAGTGACGGCGGACGGCGGAAGAAAGCAAAAATAGCGGGTGCCCTTCAAGCCAAAGAACTGGGCTGAGTTGATGGTCGGAGTGGCAGGATTCGAACCTGCGACCCCCTCGTCCCGAACGAGGTGCGCTACCAGACTGCGCCACACTCCGCCACTGGGGCCGCAAATTGCGCCACTGGGTCCGCAAATGGGGCCACTGGACCAATAAGATTGGGCCAGCAAATAGGGCCGATGGGCCAAAAGCACGGTGCGTGCGCAACGATCGGAGGCTTTCGCCCTCCTGCGCCATTCTTGCGCATATATCTTACGCTCGCAGTGTCGTGCTTTTGCACTCCTGTGCAGACATCGCGGCCGCTGCCCCCGGTGTTCCACCTGGCCCCCGGGCGGCACCGGGATGTCGGCCCGGCTCAACCTATATAGCGAGTGCCCGAGGCGCCCGCAAGAATTGTGAAAGCTGGTCGAGTCTCGGTTTGAGCTCGTATGCGCGCTAATTTGTTCGCGTCATTGCCGCGCGTGACGCGGCAATCCAGGACCCAGGCGCGCCTCTTCGTTTTGCGCGCGCCGACCATCGGGCCCGCGCGCCAGGGTGTCCTCGCTCCCATGCTCCATATTGCCCTTCGGTCACGCGAGCGCCGGAGCGCACACGCCGCTCGAGAAGCAGAATTGATTCTATTCTCTCCAAAACATGCTCTAACTCCCCAATTCCATCGCTTGTGCATCGCGGGCACCGATGCACGGATGGTTGGACGGTGGGGGTGGCGACGGCAGCGATTCCTTCCGGCGAACGGGTAACAGCTCACACATCAACTTGGACTTGGCGCGAAGCCAGGAGCTTCGGATTGCGCGCCGCAAGCTCGCTTGCGACCAGCTCGCGCAACAGGGCGTGAAGCTTGGGAACGCGCGCCTCGGTCATTGCACCCTCGCGAATCTCGCGGGCGAGGCGCGCCATGTCGGCCGTCTCATCGTTATCGCCATAGATTGCCGCCAGCACCTTTTTCTGTTTCCCATCGAGGTCAGACGCAAGCGCCCGGCAGACAATGGCCATGGCATTGGCGATCATGGCGCCGAGATAACGTCTCTCGGGCGCAAGCTCCGGCTGGATGGCCTCACGGAATTGCGCAAGGGCCATCGCAAGCAGCTCGCGCTCAAGCATGGGTTCGGTGGAAACGTTTTCAGGCATTCTCAAGCATCCTGAGACATCGTCCTTCTCGATCCTCTTCTCGTCCCTCGTATCGGTCTTCTTCTCGTCCTCGCTCTCTATCCGCTTCTCGGCCCTCTTCTCGATCGCCTCGATCTGCAAAAGCGCGTCGAGCTCCATCTCGGGCGCCATCATGCCGGTGAGCAACAGCTCGAGTGAAGGCTCGCCGCCCGAGCGATGCCGCTCGCCTTGGAGCAGTGCGACCACCGCCCAGCGCGCGGCCCCCATCACCTCCCAATAGGCGATGCGGGCCGAGTCGAGCGGTCGCTCGGCAACGCTCGCATAGCCCGCAAGGAAGGCCGCGCGGCTGGCGATGCCGCCCACCTCGCGCTCAGGCGCCCGCTCGTCGCCGCCAAAGCGCCAGCAGCGGGCCGCGATATAGCCCGCATCCTCGTGGGCGTCGCCCCAATGGGCCTGCTCCCAATCGAGGATCGCCTTGAGCCGCCCCTCTTCATGGAGATAATTTCCGGTGCGGAAATCGCCATGACAGAGAACGAGGCGATCGGTGGGAGGCGCGTTCGCATCGAGCCAGCCGAGGATATATTCAAGCGCCGGCCGCGGCTCGCGCACGCGGTCGAGCATGCGCCGAAAAAGCGCCACCAGGTGGCGCGCGGGCCGGCCTTCGGGCACCTCGAGAAAGCCGAGCGCGTCATGGGGCGGCGCAATCGTGTGGAGCCGCGCGAGCGCCGCGCCCAGCTGCGCACCAAGCTCTTCCCCCCAGACCGCGACGCCGGGATCGCGCACGATGCGGCGGCCCTGTGCCTCGCCCGAAACGAATCCCATGACAAAGAATGGCGCGCCGATGGGGCTCGCCTCGGCGCACACCGCAATGGGCTCGGGCGTCGGCACACCCGCCGCGTGGGCCGCCTTCATGCAGGCGAACTCGCGCGCGCGTGTGTGGCTGAGTGCCATGCGCGCCTTGGCATCGGTCCTGAGCACCCAGTCGTGGGTGCCGGCACGCGGACCGCCTTCGACCTCGGCCCGGAAGCGCCAGTTCTCGGCGATGGCCCCGCCTGCAAGAAGCCGGGGCTCTGAAAGCCGCACCCGGTCCGCGCCAAGCCGCTCGGCAAGCCACGCCTCGAGTGGCGCAAGCGCGCTCACATCGAGCGTGCGCGGGCGCGGCTCGGCGCTCATGGGGCCCAATGCCCTTGCGCCCGCGGAGGGGGCAAAGGCGCTTGCACGCGTGGAAGCGCCAAAAGCCGCTGAGCCATCCAGAACATGGCCGCAGAAGCCCTCATGCCTCCCCCTCCACGTCGAGGCGCCAGAAGTCGCGCCCCAACCTGGCATAGGTGCGGGCGAAGATCATCTTGTGCACCTCATCGGCGCCATCGAGTATGCGGGCCTGGCGGGCATAGCGATAGATCCACTCAAGCGGCGTGTCCTTGGAATAGCCGCGGGCGCCGTTGAGCTGGATGGCCGTATCCACCGCCTTGTGCAGCAGATTGGCGACGAAGACCTTGGCCATCGAGACCTCGGTCGTCGCGCGTTTGCCCTCATCGAGGCACCAGGCGGCATGGAGCACCAGGAGCTTGCCGATGTGGATGTCCTTGGCGACATCGCCCATCATCAACTGCACCGCCTCGTGGTCGGCGAGCAGACTGCCGAACGCCTCGCGGCGCGTGATGTAGTCGCGGGCGATGTCCATGGCCCGCTCGCAAAGCCCGAGCCAGCGCATACAGTGGGTGAGACGCGCGGGCACAAGCCGCGTCTGCGCCACCCGCATGCCGCGCCCCGGCTCGAGCAGAATGTTCTCCTCGGGCACGACGACGTCGTGAAACTTGATCTCGCAATGCCCGCCATGCTCCTCGGGGCCCATGATGGGCACCTTGCGGACAAGCTCGAAGCCCTCGGCCTCGCGCGGGACAATAAAGGTCGTGAGCTCGCGTCGCGGCTCATCGGAGGTGCGCGCAATGGTGATGAAAAAGTCCGCCCAGCCCGCGCCCGTAATGAACCACTTGTGCCCGCTGATCACCCACTCGTTGCCCCTTCTGGTCGCGGTTGTGCGGATCATGGTGGGGTCCGAGCCGCCGCCCGGATGGGGCTCGGTCATGGCGATGGCGCCGCGCAGGCCATCGCGCACCATGGGCCGCAGCCAGCGCTCCTTTTGCGCCTCGGTGCCGATCGCCTCGAGCACCCGCATATTGCCGTCGTCAGGCGCCGCGCAATTGAAGCAGCAGGGCCCGAAGATGGAATAGTTGGCCTCGGCATACATGACCGCCTGGCCCACCATCGAGAGCCCCATGCCGCCATACCCCCTCGAGACTTGCGGGCACCAGAGGCCCGCCTCGCGCGCCATCCCGCGAAGGCGCTCGAGATGAGGGCGTGCGAGGTTCTCATGCTCGTCGTAAGCATCGGGCTCGCTCTCGAGCGGCAGAATATGTTCGGCGACGAAGTCGCGCGTTCGGCGCCGCACCTCCTCGATCTCGGCTGGCAAGCGAAAGTCGATCATGTGCGCAATCCCTTTGCGGTGGCAATTCTCGGCTCGGGCGGCGGGCGCCTCACAGTGCCCCGAATGGGCGCATCGGATGGCAACATGAAGCGCCGTGGGTGGCAGCGCGCCTGCTGGGCCAAACGTTTGAGCGCTCCACCTCAGCCAACGGCAAGGGCGGCACCGCCGTCAACCGTGATCACGCTGCCCGTCATATAAGAAGAGGCGTCGGACGCGAGCAGCAGCAGCGCGCCGTCAAGCTCGCCGAGCGCGCCCGCTCGCGCCATCGGAAAGCGCGCCAGCATGGCATGGCCAAGCTCGCTTTCGAGGAAGCGGCGGTTCATGTCGGTCGGGAAATAGCCGGGTGCAATAGCGTTCACGCGGATCCCATCGCGGGCAAGCTCGAGCGCCATGGCTCGGGTGAGCTGGATAACGCCCGCCTTCGAGACCGCATAGGCCGAAAGCATCGGCTGGACGACAAAGCCCAGGACCGAGGCGATATTGATGATGCTGCCGCCCTTGTTCGCGGCCTTCATGGCGGCGGCGGCCGCCTGGCCGACATGAAAGACGCCATCGAGATTGACACTTAGCGTGCGCCGCCAGTCTTCGGCACTGAGGCGCGTAAACCATCGCGGCTCGGCGACGCCCGCATTGGCGATGACGATATCGGGCACCCCAAGCTGCGCCTCGGCGGCGGCAAAGGCGCGGGCGACGCTTTCGGGCTCGGTCACATCCATCTCGGTCGCCAGCGCCTTGCCGCCCGCGCGCTCGATCTTGTCTGCCGCCTGCTCGAGCAACTCCATGCGCCGCGCCGCCAGCACCACCGACGCCCCGGCCCGTGCCAGAACATCCGCAAAATGCCGCCCGAGCCCGCTCGAGGCGCCTGTTATCAGCGCAATGCGGCCCTCAAGACCGCTCGATGACACCTCTCCCGCCCGGGCCACGCGCTCTTGGGGCTCTCGCGCCTGGGGTTCTCGCTCATTGGTTTCTCGCTCCCTGGCTTCTCGCCCCTGGGACTCTCGCTCCTGGGCCATGGTCCTATGCCTTTTCCTGTTGCCCGGTTCCCTTCACCCGGCTCCTGTCGCGCGTTTCCCCTCGCCTCGCTCTCGTCAAGGAGGGCGGGCGGTACACAGCCTGTCGCCTTCATCGCCTTCGCCTCAGCCGCCCATCTCTTGGTAACAGCGGTCCATGGCCTCGGCGAGCGCAATATCGCGTTCCGTAAGCCCGCCCGCGTCGTGGGTCGAGAGGGTGACGGCCACCCGGTTGTAGACGTTCGACCATTCCGGGTGATGGTTGCGCTGCTCGGCAATCAGAGCGACACGCACCATCCAGCCGAAGGCGGCATTGAAATCCTTGAAGCGAAACTCCTTGGCAATAGCGTCGCGATCGTCCAGCTCGCGCCAGCCGTCGAGCCGGCTGAGGGCTTCAGTGCGCGCCGCGCCTTCAAGTTTCCCGGTCATGCGAGACCTCCCATCGTGCTCTCTTAGGCTAACGGGCCAAAATGCGCGGGGCCCATTTTGTCATCGATTCTGCCATCGGGCCTGCAGTATAAGGTCTTACAACTTGTCATAGAGCGGGCCTCGTGGCATTGGAAAGCGCCATCGATTGTAATACGCAAGGCCTCGCCCATGGCGTCCGAGCACTCAGAGCGTCCAAAGATCGGCGTTCTCTTTGTTTGCCTTGGCAACATCTGCCGCTCGCCCATGGCGGAAGGGGTGTTTCGCAAGCGCGTTGAGGAGGCGGGGCTCGCTGCACACTTTGAGATCGACTCGGCCGGCACCAGCAACTGGCACCGCGGCGAGGCGCCCGACAGCCGCGCCCAGAGAGCGGCGCGGGCTCGTGGCATCGACATCTCGGGCCAGCGGGCGCGCAAGGTGCGGCATTCCGACTTTGAGAAGTTCGATATCATCGTTGCCATGGACAATGCCAATCTCCGCGACCTCAAGGAGATGGCGCCGGCGGGCCGCGCCGGCTCGGTGCACCTGGCGCTCGACTTTGTCGAGGGCGGTGCGGGCGGCGAGGTGCCCGATCCCTACTATGGCGGGGCCGAGGGGTTCGGTCATGTGCTGGATCTGCTCGAGCAGATGGCCGACGGCCTCCTCCAATCGCTCAAGCCGCAGCTGGCGGAGCGATCCAATGAGCCGTGAGCCCGGCAGTGACCCTATCCTGGCAGCGCCCCTGAAAGCTATCCTGGCAGGGCCCCTGAAAGGTTTCCTGGCAGGGCCCCTGAAAGGTTTCCTGGCAGGGCCCCTGAAAGAAAGGGCGCGAGAACAATAGTCGAGAGGCCTCGATGACCGAGCGGCTCCACATTGCGCTCATCGACGACCATCCCCTCTTTCGCGAGGGCGTGGCCCATGTTCTGACGGAGCATCAAGGCTTTGAGATCGTGGCCGAGGGTGGGAGCGCCGACGACGCGGTTCGCATCGCCGAGAGCAAGCTGCCCGACATCATTCTGCTCGATGTCTCGATGCCGGGCGATTGGCTGCAGGCGGTCGAGACCATTGCCGCCAAGTTTCCGGTCATCACCATCATCATCTTGACGGTCTCGGAGAATGCCGACCATGTGAGCGCCGCACTCAAGGCGGGCGCGCAGGGCTATCTCTTGAAGGGGATCGGGGGCAACGAGCTCTGCAACACGATCATCACCATCCACCGCGGCGAGACCTATGTCTCACCCTCGCTTGCCGCCAAGCTGCTTTCGGATTTTCGCAGCTCGCCCTCGCGTGGGCCCTCGCCCACCGACGACTATGACGAGCTCACCTACCGCGAGGAGCAAATCCTCAATCTCCTCGCCCAAGGGCTCAGCAACAAGGAGATCGGCGCCCGGCTCGAGCTCAGCGAAAAGACGGTCAAGCACTATATGACCAATATCTTGCAGAAGCTCCGCGTGCGCAACCGCGTCGAGGCGGCGCTCAAGGCGCAGAAGCGATCCGCCCGGCCCGACCGCAATCGTTGACAAGACGCCGAGTGCCACACTGGGCGCGCGAACGCGAACGGCTTTGATTACAATCTCGTTGCTCGCGCCGCCAACCGACGTCGGCGCAACGCCCTTTATTTGGATTTGTCCGTTGCCCGCCTTTTTCGCTCGCCTGGGGCCCGGGCCCTCATTCGGGTTCTTGGTTCTGCTCCTGGCCCCGGCCTTGCGCCGGGCTGTTGGCCCGGGTGATGGCGTCGAAGGCGCGCGCGAGGGCGGCGAATTCGGCGACCGAGAGCTGCTCGGCGCGCAATGAGGGCTCGATGCCTGCCGCTTCGAGGAGCGCCAGGGCATCGACCCCGAGCTGCCTGAGGCTCGAGCGCAGCATCTTGCGGCGCTGGCCGAAGGCGGCGGCGGTCACTTTCGCGAGCGCCTCGAGCCGACACGGCGCAAGCGGCTTCTGCCGCGGGATGAGCTCGACGACGACCGAGGACACCTTCGGCTTCGGCACAAAGGCTTCGGGCGGCAGGGCAAGGCGCAGGCGCGCACGGGCCCGCCAGGCGGCAAGCACCGCAAGCCGGCCATAGGCCTTCTCGCCCGGCCGGGCGATGATGCGCGCGCCCACCTCGCGCTGGAACATGAGCCACAGTCCCTCGTACCATGGCGGCCAGGGCTCGGCGCCGAGCCAGCGGACGAGAAGCGCCGTGGCAATGGCATAGG
>WGBL01000192.1 GCA_015494375.1 Hyphomicrobiales bacterium
GTCCACGACCTCGGGGGGCCGTGACCATCAGCGCCCCTTGCGATTGAGAAATGGGTTACGTAAGTGTGGGCTGGAATGCAACAGCGTCCCGTACACAAAGTTTGGCAGCATGTTTACCCGTGATGACACCACGCGACTTGCCTGCAAGCGCCTTGCCTTGCGGCACGATGCGGGCTTGATGCAGCCTTGAGGTTGTCTTGCAACCAGGGAACGAGCGATGACCTCCGCAAAATGCGCCTTGCTTGACGATCGCGCCGTGCTGCGCCTTTCGGGAGCGGATGTCGAGAGCTTCCTGCAGGGGCTGGTGAGCAACGATGTCCGCGGGCTTGGTGCCGGCGAGGCCCGCTTTGCTGGGCTCTTGAGCCCCCAAGGCAAGATCATGTTCGAATTCTTTGTCGTGGGCGCGCCTGATGGCGATGGCTTTTTGCTCGAGGCCGGCAGGGAAACGCTCGACGAGCTCATCAAGCGGCTCACGTTTTACCGGCTGCGGGCCAAGGTCGACATTGCCGATCTGGCCGCAAGCCATGCGGTCGGCGCCGTCTGGCGCGAGGACGGCGCGCAACATGGCGCCGGGGAGGGCGCACAGAATGGCAGCCAGGGCAGCCAGGATGGTGCTGCCATCGGAGAGAAGGCGCCCGAGATCACGCAAGAAAGTGCCGAAGACAATGGGGCCGCCGGGACAGGCGCCGACTTGCCGGGCGCCATGCGCGATGAGCTGGCGGAGAGAGGGGCCATCGTCTATCACGACCCGCGCCTGTCGGGGCTCGGCTGGCGCTTTATCGCCGCGCGCGACGGCTTGGACGACTGCAAGGCGCTCAAGCCCGCCGTGACGAGCGAGGCCTATCACGCCCATCGTCTGGCGCTTTTTGTGCCCGAAGGCGGTAAGGACTATCCGTTGGGTGACACGTTTCCTCATGAGGCCTGCTATGACCAACTCTCAGGCGTATCACTCAACAAGGGCTGCTATGTCGGCCAGGAGGTGGTCTCGCGCATGGCCCACCGCGGCACCGCCCGCAAGCGCTGCATCGGCTTTGAGGCCGCCAAGGCCCCACTCCCTGAAGCCGGCGCCGAGATCGTTGCCGGCGGAGTGCCCATCGGGCGGCTGGGCTCGTCCCATGGCCGGCGGGCGATGGGCCTCGTCCGCCTCGATCGCCTCGCAAAGGCCCTTGCAGCAGGCGACCGCCCCAGCGCCGGTGGCATTGCCCTCGATCCGCAAAAGCCCCTCTGGGCCGATTTCGAGGTGCCCGCCCCGAGCGCGGAAGCGGCACAAGAGCCATGACGTGAACAGGCGGCAGATCGGAAACCAGAAGCCGAAAGCCAGAAACCAGAAGCCAGAAACCAGAAGGGAGGCGCGGCGCGCGGCGTTGTCGTCCCCGAAATCCCGCGGCCGCAAGGGGCGCCATCTTGTGCGGCTTTTCTCGGTGGGATGTCGGGGACGACAACGGAGGGCCGGAGGGCCGCGCACTCGGATATCCGGCTTTCGGCTCCCAAGGGCGCCGCGCTTTGAGGGTGCAATGCGAGACGCTCAAGAGGATGCCCGTGCTGCCTCGGCCATGGCGGCGAGTTCGCGCACCAGATTGCGAGCACCGTCGATGCGGGCGCCGATCTGGCCCCAGTCGGCCTTTTTGACAAGCGTCATGTCGGGCCTGAGGCGCAGTGTGCCGGCGCTCTTGCTGACGTGCTCAAGGAGCGCATCGGGATTGGCAAAACTGTTGTTGCGAAAAGCGAGCACGGCCCCCTTGGGACCCGCCTCGACCTTGGCCACATTGGCGCGCCGGCAGAGCGCCTTGATCTCGACCACCTCGAGCAGATGCCGAACCTCGGCGGGCAGCGGGCCGAAGCGGTCCTCGAGCTCCTCGGCGAGGGCATCGATCTCGGCCCGGCTCGAGAGCGTCGAGAGCCGCCGATAAAGCGCCAATCGGATCTGCAGGTCCGCGACATAGCCCTCGGGAATGAGAACCGCCGCACCGAGCGAGATCTGGGGCGACCACTGCTCCTCGATCTCGCCTCCGCCGTCGCCACGGAGCGCCGCCACCTGCTCCTCGAGCATCGACTGATAGAGCTCGAAGCCCACCTCGCGGATGTGGCCCGACTGCTCCTCGCCCAAGAGGTTGCCGGCGCCGCGAATGTCGAGATCGTGAGTGGCCAAACGGAACCCCGCCCCGAGTGCATCGAGCGAGCGCAGCACCTTGAGGCGCTTGCTCGCCGCCTCGGTCAGGCGCTTGTTGGGGGGCACCGTGAAATAGGCATAGGCGCGCGCCTTGGCACGCCCGACACGGCCGCGGAGCTGATGGAGCTGGGCCAGGCCGAAGCGGTCGGCGCGATGGACTATGAGGGTGTTGGCGCGCGGAATATCGAGCCCCGACTCCACGATCGCCGTTGACACCAGCACATCATATTCGCCGTCATAGAAGGCGTTCATGATGTCGTCGAGCCGGCCCGCCGCCAATTGCCCATGGGCAACAGCAAACTTCAGCTCGGGCACCACCTCGCGCAAGAAGCGCTCGATCTCCTCGAGATCGGCGATCCGCGGCGCGACATAGAAGCTTTGCCCGCCGCGATAGCGCTCGCGCAGAAGCGCCTCGCGCAAGATCACCGGATCGACCGGCATCACATAGCTGCGCACCGCCAGGCGGTCGAGCGGCGGGGTTGTTATGAGCGAAATCTCGCGCACGCCCGAAAGCGCGAGCTCGAGCGTGCGCGGAATGGGTGTCGCCGTCATGGTCAGCACATGGACCTCCTCGCGCAAGCGCTTGATGCGCTCCTTGTGGCGGACGCCGAAATGCTGTTCCTCGTCGATGATGAGGAGGCCGAGGTCGGCGAACCTGACCGACTTGGTGAGCAGCGCATGGGTGCCGATGACGATGTCGATGGAGCCGTCGGCAAGGCCCGCCTTGGTGGCGGCAAGCTCCTTGGCGCCGACAAGCCGGGAGGCCTGAGCGATCCTGACCGGATAGCCGGCAAAGCGCTCGCGGAATGTCTTGGTGTGCTGGCGCGCGAGCAATGTGGTGGGCACCACAACGGCCACCTGCTTGGCATTCATGGCCGCAACAAAGGCGGCCCTGAGCGCAAGCTCAGTTTTGCCGAACCCCACATCGCCGCAAATGAGCCGATCCATGGGCCGGCCGCTGGCGAGATCGGCGAGCACCTCGTCGAGCGCCGAAAGCTGGTCGTCCGTCTCCTCATGGGGGAAGCGGGCCGAGAACTCGGCGAGCAGCCCGGGGTCGACCTCAAGCACCGGGGCCCGTTTCAACTGTCGCTTGGCGGCAACCGCAATCAGCTCGGCGGCAATGTCGCGGATGCGCTTTTTCAGCCGCGCCTTGCGCGCCTGCCAGGCGGCGCTGCCGAGCCGGTCGAGCTCGGCGCCCGCCTCGTCCGAGCCATAGCGCGACAGGAGCTCAATATTCTCGACCGGCAGATAGAGCCGGTCCTCGCCGCGATAGACGAGCTCGAGGCAGTCGTGGGGCGCGCCTGCCGCCTCGATGGTCTTGAGACCGGCGAAGCGGGCGATGCCATGATCGGCATGCACCACAAGGTCGCCGACGCTGAGGCTCGCCACCTCGCGAAGGACGTCGGCCGCCTTGCGCCGCTCGCTGCGCGGGCGGACGAAGCGATCGCCAAGGATGTCCTGCTCGGCGATGATGGCGAAGTCGTCGGTCACAAAGCCAGCCTCGAGCCCGAGAATGGCGAAGGCGGCCGTCTGCATAGAAAGAGCGCAGGCCTCGGCCCAGCTCCCCACCTCGGCCGTATTGCGAAGGCCGTGCTCGCCAAGCAGCTTGAGCAGGCGGGCGCGGGCGCCGGGCGTCCAGGCGGCAACGACCACACGCTTGCCGGCCTTCTGCAAAGCGGTGATGTGATTGACGACCTCGTCGAAAATCCTGGCGCCTTCGCCCATTTGCGCAAAGCGCCGGCCCGGCCGCCCACCGAGCGTGGGGCTAGTGGCGCTGTCAGCAAGGCCAACGGCGCCTTGGGGCGCTCCGTCGATCGGAGGCCTTTCACGATCATAAGGCGAAAGCTCGCGCACCACATGGCCTTCGAGGGCCGCAGCCAAATCCGCCTCGCTCAGAAAGAGCATCTCGGGCGGCACCGGATTATAGGGCGGGGCGCCAAACGCCTTTTGTTCAAGTGCCTCACTGCGGGCCTCATAGTGTTCGGCGATCTGCCGGGTGCGCTCGAGGATGGCCTCGCGGGCGAGATGATCGAATGAGACCGCCAACGGCCTCTCGCACGCGCCGAGATAATCGAAGAGCGTCTCGAGCCCGTCGTGGAAAAGCGGCAGCCAGTGCTCCATGCCCGCCGCGCGGCCGCCGCCGCTGATCGCCTCATAGAGCGGATCGGCGCCTGTCACGGGGCCGAACAGCGCCACATAGCGCTGTCGGAAGGCGGCGCGCGCCTTCTCAGAAAGATCGACCTCGGTGACGGGCAGCACCACCAGCCGATTGATCCGCCCGCTCGAGCGCTGCGTCTCGGGCTCGAACTGGCGGATGGTCTCGATGGTATCGCCGAAAAAGTCGAGCCGCACCGGCTTGGTGCGGCCCGGCGGGAAGAGGTCGAGTATGCCGCCGCGCACCGCATACTCGCCCGCCTCCATGACGGCACCGGTGCGGACATAGCCATGGGCCTCGAGCCAGCGGCCGAGCCGTGCCATGTCGGCGTGCTGGCCGGGCGCCAGGCGGCGGATGCCGCGCTTGATGAAGGCGCGCGGCACGAGGCGCTGCATGACGGCATTGACGGTGGTGAGCACAATCGTCGGCTTGCGCGCCTTGCCGGCGGCGAGCCGGGCCAGTGCGCTCATGCGCTTTGCGACAATCCCGGCATGGGGCGAGACCCGATCATAGGGCACGCAGTCCCAGGCCGGCAGTGCGATGACGGCCACATCGGGGGCGAAGAAGCCGAGCGCCTGGGTGAGCTCGGCAAGGCGCCGGTCGTCGCGGGCAATATGGAGTATGCGCCCGCCGCCACGGTCGGCATCGGCCACGGGCTTGTGCGCGCGGGCGAGCTCGGCAAGAAAGAGCGCATCAAGCCCCTCGGGCAGGCCGTCGATGCGCTCGGCGGTAATGGCCGGGGGCGCAGCGCCGTCGCTGTTCCAGTGAAAGTGCGCGCCTGCCCCCTGCGGCGGCATCGTGGGCGCCGCGCTCTTGCTTGCTGCCCGGCCCTCACTCAGGGAGCGCTCGCTCGCGGGACGCTCGCTTGGGGCGCGCTCGTTTGGGGGGCGCTCATTGGGGGTCGAGGCCATGGAACTCTCTAATCTCGCGGATGAGCCCGCGCTGGTCGGCGCGCGCAATACCCTGTGGCGCCATCAGCGCGGCATGGAGCTCGGGGTCCGGCAGCGCCAGAAGCGCCTCGAACAGAGCCAAATCGGCGGCCTCCATCGTCGGCACGCGCGCATCGGCGAAACGGCCCATGAGCCAGTCGAGCTCCTTGGTCCCGCGATGGTTGGCGCGATAGTGGGCGCGCTTGCGGCGACGCTCGAGTGCGCCCGCACTCTCGTCCGTCTTGCTCGTGGCGCCATACATGAGGTTTTCCTCTTCCATGGGTTCCATCCACCGCTGTCCGGTAAATTGTTCTGGACATGGTGCATGGCATTGATTCTAACCCGGTTTCAGATGTCTTGCGGATTTAGGACGCGGTACGGTGC
>WGBL01000193.1 GCA_015494375.1 Hyphomicrobiales bacterium
CCATGCCGGAGGGGACGTGGTCCTTCGAGCGGAGGCCAGTCATCGGTAAACTTGAGCTCGCGGCTCAAGAGCCGATGGCGGCGAGCGAGCTCGCGAGCCTCAAGCGCGCGCTTGGTGAGCAGCCCCACCTGCTCGGGATCGAGCGGCTTTCGGATATACTGATAGACCGCAATCGACCTTGTGCCGTTGTCGCAATTGTGGATGCCGTCCGAGGATTTGACGAGGATGCGAATGACGTCCGCGTGCTTGAGCCGGAACTCGGAGAGAACACAAGCGCCCTCTCCATCGCTCAGATCGGCCTCACAGATGACGAGATCGACATGGGCGTCGTTTGCGATTGCCAAGGCGTCCTTGGCCGATGTGGCGGTGAGCACCCGATAGCCACAAACCTGCTCAAGCTCGGCCATGACACCGGCCCATTCACCGACATCGGCGATGGCGAGAAGGACGGTACTGGGCTCGATCATCGACATAAACCAAGTTTTCGAAATGCATAGCTTGTTAGCATGGCCGGGCGACGCCATCAATCGGCGCGCTTGCATTGGCTGCTGCGCGCTTCGGTCGTGTCAGGAATCGTTACGTTTTCTGCTGGCGGCAACGCGGTGCGTTAACGTTCTGAGCGACTGATCTCGTCCCAATCGTCCTCCCTCGCGGAGCACTGCTGACTGGTTCAATGCTCCAAGACAACACTTAGCGGCAACGCCGAAGTCCCCACTCTAACAAGTCACCGCATTACAAGTTCCCGCTTTAGAACGCTTTAGATGTCGCCGCCTTACAAGCCATTCAGCCTGCCTGCGATTGAGGGGGCAAGGTCGGTCAACATTCGAGCGATTGGCGCGGCAAACATCCAATTGCGGCTTGGTCTTGTCTTCCCGAGAAGGCCGGTCTTCCTTCAGGCTGAGATTGCGTGGACGTCATACGCCCGGTTTGCGCTCTTGCTTGCTCGCTGCAGTATGACTCTCGGTCACCCCTGCTTGGCGTCTGTCACGCCCGCTTCCTAATCATTTGCAGCCCACAGTTTTCTTAGCGTTGACCTTGCAAACATAAGCCTTGATTTTCTCAAAAACCTTTTTCTTATCCTCTTCTGAACAACTTTTATATTCCGCACTGCTTGATTTCGGTTTTATGATGACTTCCTTCTTTCCGTCTTTCACCTTTATCTGAACATTTCCAGTCATCAACATGACCGTGTAAAGGTGCAATTGCGATATGTAGAGCAGCTGCTGATCGGTCCAGCGTTTGGAGCGGGCCTCCGATTGCATCAACGCCCGATAGTTGGCCGACTGTGCGTTGGGCAAGTTGCACATCTGTGCGCGTGCCGAGAGATAGCCCACCTTGATGACCCGCCGGGCGACATCGACGGGCACTTCGACGGCAGCCCGGTTGGACTTGTCGACCTCGATGACCTTGCCGTTGGGTGCAGTAAACCTTTTGGGAAGAATGAGCCATGCCCGCTCCATCAACGCACGCACCGAGCGTTCGCTGAGCTCTTGCGCGTTAAGCCTCGCACCCGCCGGCACCACCAACACGAGCAAAAAAAGCGTAAGAGCCGCCAGAGCGGCAAATCGACCGAAATGCTGGCTCAGGCGGCGGCGCAAATCGGCACACCCGGGGGCGGCTCGGCCCCAACGCGCTCTTAATGACATTGATCAGCCCTTCAGATTCGCAGCCTCACATCCGGGGTGCCGGCAAGCTGGATGCCCGCCGCTTGCCCATCCCACGCCCCGAGTGACCGCGGTTCTCTTTCCCAACCCGAAGCGCCATCGCAAGACGATAATCACGGCATAACTATGGCGCCTCGTTCTCACGCTTGTGGGCATGTGCCAGCGCCGCGACAATACCGCGCAGAGTGCGCACCTCCTGTTCGCTGGCGCCCATGCGCCCGAGCATGTTGCGTATGTTTCGCACCATCACTGGGCGCTTTTCAGGCGGATGGAGAAAGCCGCTTTTGTCGAGCTCGCGCTCGAGATGCTCGAAGAGCCCCAGCAGCTCGGCCTTTGTCGCCGGCCGCGAGTGGCGGTAGTGCTGGCCCGGCTGAGTGGGGCCGTCATGGGCGGTTGCGCGCCCGAGCGTCGGTGTGCCGGCGTGCTTGAGCCACTCATAGGCGACAAGCAGCACCGCCTGCGCCAGATTGAGCGAGGCGAAGTCGGGCGCAACAGGCGCCATGACAATGACATCGCCAATGGCGACATCATCATTGTTGAGCCCTGAGCGCTCGGGTCCGAAAAGAACCCCGCAACGCTCGCCGCGGCCGGAACGCGCCACCATCTCGCGGGCCGCCTGGCTCGGGGTCATGACTCGCTTGGCCATGTCGCGCGGCCGTGCCGTGGTGGCGGCGAGCCAATTGAGGTCGGCGACCGCCGCCCCGACATCCTCATAGAGTTGCGCATTTTTCAGAATGTGGTCGGCGCCCGAGGCCGCCTGCCGGGCCTTCTCATTGGGCCAGCCGTCGCGGGGCGCGACAAGGCGCATCTCCGAAAGCCCGAAATTTGCCATCGCCCGAGCCGCAGCGCCGATATTCTCGCCAAGCTGGGGCGTTACAAGAATGAACGCAGGCAATGTCGTCTTGCCACTCACACAACTCACCTCGCTTGACTTTCCACACGGAGCCGGCTTTGTCGGGCCAGAAATGCGCCAGAGCCGGTGCTCGGCCGATGGCTTAGCAGATTACAAGGCGCGCGCGAATTCGTGCGAACTGGAGAGGGGGTGAGCCAATGCCCAGGATCAAGGTCGACAATCCGGTGGTCGAGCTCGACGGCGACGAGATGGCCCGCATCATGTGGCATATGATCCGTGAGCAGCTGATCCTCGCCCACCTCGATCTGCCGATCGAATATTACGATCTCTCGATCCAGAACCGCGACGCCACCGATGATCAGGTGACGATCGAGGCGGCGCACGCCATCCGCAAGCACGGCGTCGGCATCAAGTGTGCGACAATCACGCCCGATGAGGCCCGGGTCGCAGAGTTCGGACTGAAGAAAATGTGGCGCTCGCCCAATGGCACCATTCGCAATATCCTGGGCGGTGTCGTCTTTCGCGAGCCGATCGTGTGCCAGAATATCCCTCGTCTGGTGCCCGGCTGGACCAAGCCCATCGTCATCGGCCGCCATGCCTTTGGCGACCAGTATCGGGCCACCGATATCGTCATCGATGGGCCCGGCAAGCTCAAGCTCGTCTTCGAGGGCGCGGATGGCGAGACCAGGAACTACGAGGTGTTCGACTTCCCGGGGCCTGGAGTGGCGCTCGCCATGTACAATCTCGATGCCTCGATCCGCGACTTCGCGCGCGCTTCGTTCAATTTTGCGCTCGAGCGCGGTCTGCCGGTCTATCTCTCGACCAAGAACACCATTCTGAAGGCCTATGACGGGCGCTTCAAGGACCTCTTTGAAGAGGTGTTTGAGGCCGAGTTCCGCGCCGCCTTCGAGGCCAAGGGGCTCACCTATGAGCACCGGCTGATCGATGATATGGTGGCGGCGGCGCTCAAGTGGTCGGGCGGCTTTTTGTGGGCGTGCAAGAACTACGACGGCGATGTGCAGTCCGACACCGTGGCCCAAGGGTTCGGCTCGCTGGGGCTTATGACCTCGCAGCTCCTGACGCCCGACGGCAAGACGCTCGAGGCCGAGGCCGCCCATGGCACCGTGACGCGCCACTATCGCCTCCACCAGCAGGGGAAGGAGACCTCGACCAACTCCACCGCCTCCATCTTCGCCTGGACACGCGGCCTCATCCACCGCGGCAAGCTCGATGGCAATGGGGCGCTCATCGCCTTTGCCGAGACTCTCGAGCGCACCGTCGTCGCCACCATCGAGGGCGGGCAGATGACCAAGGATCTGGCGCTCCTCGTCGGCCCCGATCAGCCGTGGCTTTCCACAACGGGCTTTCTTGAGGCCGTGGCGGAAAACCTCGAGCGCGCCCTTGCCGCCCGCCATTGAGGCCCTCGAGTTTCTTCGAGGATTTCTCCCCTGTCAGCAGGCACTTGACGTTGGCACGCGACACCCAACCACCCGATGCCCTAACCACCTGATACCCCGACCACCTGACAACCCGGCCTACGGACGAGGCGGTCACCCGATGCCTGAGCCTGGCCCGGTGCGGTGCCGCCCTGCTGGCATGGGGTGCCTGGTGGCTGTCGCTGGTCGCTGCTTGTGCCTTTGGCGCGATGGCTGCTATTCGGGGGCAAGACTGGGATTGGGGGCGGAAGGCGCTTTCCGCCACCGCGCCTCCCAATGGGTCCACCCGCCTCCCAATGTGTCCAAATGAGTTGATTTGAGGCCGTCAGGTGCCAGCGATTGTTGCCGATAACCGCCTTTTTGGCGATCTGTTTGCAACAGCCGAGATGCGCGCGCTCTTCAGCGACGAGGCGACGGTGGCGCGCTATCTTGCCGTCGAAGCGGCGCTGGCGCGGGCCGAGGCGGTGATGATGGCGCTCGCGCCGGCCCTGGGCCGCCAGCGCGCCCATGACGTTGTTCACGATTGCTGCCGGCGTGCGCGCGAGCAGTGCGCTCCGCTCATGGAAGTGCTGGCAACAGAGCCCGCTGTTGCCAAGGTGCTCGATCGCGAGCGGCTCGAAGACCTTTTTGATCCCGCCAACCATTTGGGCGCGGCGCCCAAAATGATCCGCCGGTTGCTGGCGGCAGGCAAGCGCTGAGGCCGAAAGCCCAAAAGCAGCAACTGGGAGCCTGTCCGAATCGCCTTGGCGATCGTGGTTTCGGGGGCGGCCGTGATGCCCACTTCGCCAGCTTGAGGAGGTTGTGGGGGGGTAGAGACCAGAGC
>WGBL01000194.1 GCA_015494375.1 Hyphomicrobiales bacterium
CACCTTCTCGATCTCGTGCGGCTTTAAAGCCCCTAGCTGCATTTGCCCTCTTTCAAGTCGTTTGCGCATTGCGCGCTTTTTTCTCGTTCATCTCGCTACTCGCCGGCCGTGGCATCGGGTAGCACGATTTCCTTGCCCATTGGTGACCTTGCAGTCGCGGGGCGGGACATTTTTTGTCTCCGCGATCCGTTGCTCTTGTCCCAATTGTTTTCACTTGCGAGGCGCCTGTTCTGCTGCCCCGGTGCTATCCCGCGCCGCTTTAGCCCCCTTGCCCGGATTTAGTCTCTTACCCGGATATAGTGCCACTCCATGTTCTTGTATCTCACGGCCGAGGCCCGGATGTCGGCGAGGTTTTCGGCATTGCGCAGATCAGCGCCCGCAAGCGCGATGTGCCCCTCGCGGTGGGCCTCACTCAAGAGGGCCTTGAATGCGACAATATCGAGGCCCCATTCGGGATGCATGGCGCGGACGAGATCCCAGACCCGGGATATGTAGGCGCGACGATTGCCCTGCCAGCCCTCGGCCGTCTGGCGCGCAAGCGTTTGCACGGTTTCGGCAAATTCGGAAAGCGGCGGCGCGGTCCGTGGGGACTGTTCTTGCGGGGTTGCGAGCGCGGAGCGCGCGCTTTGAGCGACACCCGCCGAATGATGCCGCACTGCCTCGCCATTGAGCTTTTTGCTCTTCCTCGAGCCACTCGGCTCACTTGTGTCTTTTAGGTCTCTTGTGTCTTCTGCGTCTCGCACCTCCCTTGGCTCTTTCGGCACATCCCGCATTGTGGTCTCGGGATGTGGCTTGAAGACGAGGGAGCGGATGAGTGCGCGGCGCAATGCCGTGGGGTCGCGCCGCCGTGCGCCTACGACGTCGGCGGCGAGTGCGGCGATGAGCCCGCGATCATTGAAAAAGGCGCGTGGCTTTTGCAAAAGCTCGGCGGCGATGGCGCGCCCGGCGCGTCCGGGCAGCTCGGGTGGTGTGCCGAGGCGGCGCTTGATGGCCTCGCCGAAGCCGCGTGCCAGCGCGTGGCTCGCCAGTGCATTGCGCACCTGGGCGGGGCGTGCATCGGGCGCAAGCCCGAGTCCGAAGGCGCGATCGAGGATGGCCGTGCGCAGGCTGTCGGAACGGAGGAGGGCGGCCGTCTCTGCCGCTCCTTTGGTGGATTTGGTGGGTTTGGTGGATTTGGTGGGGTTGGTGGACTTGCCAGATTTGGCTGGTTCGGCAGGTCCGGCCGGCAGCTGATCGAGCGCGCGCGCAACAAGCAGGCCATCGCGCACCTCCGGCCAATTGCTCGGTCGCGGCAAGGAGCTGCCCAGGAACGATTCGGCCCGCCTCTGCCCGGCTTTAGTTGCAACCAGCCGGCCGCGGGGGTTCTCGGCCACGAGGCCCTCCTGCCCGAGCCGGTCGATGGCAGCGCCAGAGAAGGCGCGCCAGGCGCCGTTGCGCATCCGTGGAGCGACGAGCGGGGCCAGGTCGCGGCCCGGCTGAGCGGGTGCCACGCCGCGATTGCCGGCCGCTGCGATCCGCAGCAGCACCAGCTCTTCGGCCGCTCTTTGATCGAATTGGGTCTCACAACCATCCATTGCACTGCTCTCCAGGGCCACATCGGCGCATAGAAGCCCCACCATTCCGCCAAGCCAGTCGAGCATAAGCCAGCCGCATCGTTTGCAAGTCAGCAAATGAGCAAATGAACGAATGAGCCACGTCGCCAGCGACACCGCGCCCCGCACCGTGCACCGGGCAGCTCTCGCCAGGCACGCCGAGCGGCCGGTGCCATGGGCGCCGCGACCCTGCGAAGCGAATCATTTGCGCTATTGTGCGAGAGCGGCGCCGGCGGGCCAAGGGGGCGGGGGGCGAATTGGCCCGACGTGAGTCATTATTGGCCCGACGTGAGTCATTCATGCCACCGTTCGGGCCACCTTTGGGTGGTTCGGGCCACCGTCGAGGCGGCGCTTCGTCTGCCCGGGGGCGTGAGGCCCCGCTGGCGGAGCGCCGTCAATGCGCCTCGAGATAATCGCCAATACGCCCTCAAATTGAGATAAAAGGGGCGCAACCTCAAAGTCCCCCATCCGCACCTCAAGGAACCCTGTCAAACAACGGCCAACTTGTTGCGCTCACTATGCGCATGGCCCGGTTGTACAGGGCGGCGGCCGGCGTGTCGGGCTGGTGCGCGCAGTGGGCCTGAGCAGCCCCATTTGGGGACGCTTCCTTGGAGCGCCTCCTGGGGCGTCTTCTTGAGGGCGCCTTCGCCCGTCCATTAACGAACTCTTAATGTTAAGGCGAGACTGTTGGCGGAGACAGTTTCTCGCCGGAGGACTGCAATGTTGCGCGTCGTGTTCCTCGCTCTTTTGACACTCGCCTTGATTGGCTGCTCGCGGGCGGCGGTGAACCCGCAATTCGGCTTTGCCGAAGACGCTGGCGAAGGCGTGAGCCTCTCATCCGATGAAAGTGGTGGCTGGTTTGGGCTTTCGGGGGAGGCGGTCGAGCCCCGCGCCGGAAGGGACAGGAGCGGAGGGGCGAGGGCGAAGACGGCTCAGCGCGCGCGGCTTGCTGCGCTTACCGACCGCAATGCGGCGGATGCGCCAGAGGTCCATTTCAATGTCATCGAGGCGGCGCGTCTGATCAACGAGTACCGCCGAAAGAACGGGCTGAAGCCGCTCAAGCTGCAATCGCAGCTGACACTTGTCGCCAAAGAGCACAGCCGCGACCTGGCCCGCACCGATCGCATCTCGCACTATGGCTCGGATGGCTCGAATCCCTTCGAGCGGGTGCAGCGCAGCGGCTATCGGGCGCGGCTTGCGGCCGAGAACGTGGCCACGGGGCAGATGTCGTTCGCGCAAGTCTTGAAGGACTGGCAGGCCAGCAAGGGCCACAACGAGAATCTGCTGCTCAAGGATGCCACACACATGGGCCTTGCGCTCGTCTACGACCCCAAGACCGAGTTCAAGA
>WGBL01000195.1 GCA_015494375.1 Hyphomicrobiales bacterium
CAACACCGCGCGGCATACGCACCTACGAGATCCTCAAGGTGGAATACCGTTAGAGGCGAGCCCACGCGAGCCGCCCAATTGGGCCCTATTGTCGTTGTTGGGGGGCCTGGTCGTTGCCGGCGGGTGGGATGATCGCCGCTTCGACAGGCTGGCGCGGCCGCGGCTGGCGCGGCCACCATGTTCGGCTCTCAGGCGGCGATGAATAGAACCAACCGATAAGGGTGAGGGGTGAGGGCGCGCCGCGCATGGCCGAGCCCGGCACGGCGAGCCTATCCCCCTGTCACGACACGTCTCGCCTCATTTACAATTTCAGTTGGCCCCGCACTTCATCCCGGTTAGGCCATCCCGGTTAGGCCACCTGCTTCATGCCGGTGGCCGCGGCCGTCTCGCGGTAGAACTCTTCGGCCGCCGCCACGCCACTGCCAGGCTCGACCGCAAGGCCCACATCGCGCATCGCCATCTCGCTGCCGGCCAGCGCCTCAATCACCATGAGCTCATTGAGCCAGCCGAGATGGCCAATGCGAAAGACCTTGCCGGCAACCTTGGAAAGCCCGACACCTAGCGAAAGCCGATAGCGCTCATAGGCAGTGCGGACCACCTCGGCACTGTCGAACCCGTCCGGCACCATGATCGCGCTCACCGTATCGGAATACCACTCGGGCGCGCGCGCACAAAGCTCGAGCCCCCAGGCGGCAACCGCCCGCCGCACACCCTCGGCCAACCGATTGTGGCGGGCATAGACATTCTCGAGCCCCTCGGCCAGAAGCATGTCGAGTGAGGCCCTGAGGCCGTGGAGCAGGAGCGTCGCCGGGGTGTAGGGGAAATAGCCCTCGCGATTGGCGCGGATCATGTCGCCGAAATCGAAAAAACAACGCGGCAGGCGCGCACTCTCGGCCGCGGCCAGCGCCTTCTGGCTGACCCCCACAATGGCGAGGCCCGCCGGCAGCATAAAGCCTTTCTGTGAGCCCGAGACCGCAAGGTCGACCCCCCAGGCGTCCATCTGAAAGTCGATACTGGCAATCGAGCTCACGCCATCGACATAAAGAAGTGCGGGATGCGCAAGATCGTCAAGGATGCGCCGCACCGCAGCGACATCGCTGGTAACGCCCGTTGCCGTCTCATTGTGGCAGACGAGCACACCCTTGATGGCGTGGGCGCGATCGGCTTCGAGCCGGCGGCGATATTCCGCAAGCGGCACGCCCTCGCCCCAGGGCACCTCGACAACGTCGACATCAAGACCAAAGCGCTGGCAGAGATCGATCCAGAGATGGGAGAATTGGCCGAACGATGCCGCCAATACCTTGTCGCCAGGCGAAAGGGTGTTGGCGATCGCCGCCTCCCAGCCGCCGGTGCCCGAGGCCGGAAAGATCACCACCTCACCGCTCTCAGTGCGAAACACCTTCTTGAGGTCGGCGAGAATTGGCCGCACGAGCTCCGGAAAATCGGGGGCGCGATGGTCCTCAAGCGCGCGGTCCATGGCCATGCGCACCTTATCGGGCATATTGGTGGGGCCGGGAATGGCGAGAACTCGGTTGCCGCTGGTCATCGGTCGCTCTCCTGTCGCTGGTCGCTCTCTTGTCGCTTGAGGTCCTGTCAATCGCTTTTATTGATAACTGGTTTGTTGCTAGCTGGCCGTTCACATCCGGCGCTTGCGGCCCTTATCCCGCTGCCACAACGCCTTTGACAGCCATTGCCGTCATCAATGATGAGGGGCAATGAGGGACGATGAGGGCGCGAGAGCGGGCACGCCTAACCGGGCGCAAGAGGACCGTCAAGCGTTTCTGGAAGCAATTTCTATAATGTGGTAATTTGCGATCCCGCCAATCGGGAGGCGCCGTCGTTAAAGCCCCGATCGGCCTGCAGAGGGACGCGGGGCAAGCCGCGACAAAAGGGACTGCGAGAGAGACCGCGACAAGTAGAAAACCGCGAGAAGTAGAAAGGGTTGCCCGGTTCGCAAGTGCGAGACCATGGAAAAACGCGAGCCCATGGAAAGGAGAACCGTCGAATGGCAAGCCGGGCGAAGCCAACTGCCAGAACCGACAAGAACGGAAAAGGGCAGGCCAAGGGCACCCGCAGGCGCGCGGGTGCTCCGGAGGAAGGGCGGGCGGTCAAGAGGGGCGTGCCGGCCACCCGCAGGCGCGCTGACGCACCTCTCGCAATTGAGCAAAAAAAACCGCCAGCCGCCCGCATCAGCCAGATCCAGGTGCTCGACCGCGCCGTGCGCCTGCTCGAGATCCTGAGCCGCGCCGACGGCCTTACGCTCTCCGAACTGGCCGAGGAGGCCAAGCTTGCGCCGTCGAGCGCCCATCGCATTCTCTCAAGTCTTGAGAGCCATGAGCTCGTTCGCCAGATCGGCAAGCGCGGGCACTGGCTGATCGGGGTCAATGCACTGCGAATCGGCAGCGCCTATTTGCGCCATCGCGGGCTTGCGGAAATCGCCCGCGGCGTCATGCGCCGGCTGATGGAAGAGACGGGCGAATCGGTCAATCTCGCGGTCGAGGACGAAAAAGGCGTGGTCTTCGTCTCGGAAGTCGAAAGCCGTCATCCCATTCGCGCCTTTCATCGCCCGGGCGCCCGCGCCGCGCTCCACGCCTCGGGCGTCGGTAAGGCCTTGCTTGCGGCCCGGCCCGCGGCCGAACGCGCCCGCCGCCTCAAGCGGCTCGAGCTTGAGCGGTTCACGCCCAACACCATTGTGGATAGCGAGCAATTGCTCGAAGAGTTGCGGCGCATCCGCGCGCGCGGCTGGGCGCTCGATGATGAGGAGCGCACCCTTGGCATGCGTTGCGTAGCCGCCCCAATCTACAACGAATTTGGCGAGGCCGTGGCCGCGATTTCCCTTTCAGGCCCGAGCGTGCGGCTCGGCCATGACAAACTGTCACGCCTGGCCCTCCTGGTGAGACAGGCGGCGCAGCAAATCACCGGAGGGCTCGGCGGCAAAGCCCCCGGGCGAGACCATGAAGACTACTGAGCGAAGCGGTTGCCCAAAAGCGGCGCGGGCCTCATCTGAGGAGAGCACCAGCACTCGGCATGCCCTCCAATGTGGCGCCATGGCCGGGCCGTGATCCACAGCCCTTTTGTCGAATGTATGCCAATAAATATCGGGGCGCCGCGCGCGAACATTCGGCAAAGCGAATTCGCCCTTTTTTTCAGTCATAAGGCGCAAACAGCCCATCTCAGGACTCCCCAAGAACAACCTGAGGTTTGAGAAAAACTTTATTCGCGCCAAAAACTTCTTGCGATAGGCGCATATTTTGCTCGACAAGCCATGTCCGTTTACGGTATGTTCCTAGGCTGAACAAACTAGGAACAAACCTGGCGCGCAGGGGCTCCATGGGGTTCAGCTTCATCCATACCGCCGATTGGCAGATCGGGCGCGCGTTTTCGGGCTTTCCCGACGACATTGCCGCGCTTTTGCGCGAGGCGCGCCTCGAGGCGATTGAGCGCATTGCCCGCTGCGCGCGTGAGCGCGGGATCGCCCACGTGCTTGTTGCGGGCGATATCTACGACCAGGAGGTGCCGCGCGAGCGCACGCTGCGCGAGCCGCTCGAGATCATGGCCCGGCACAATTGGTTGCGCTGGCATCTCATCCCGGGCAACCACGACCCGGCCCGTGCGGGCGGCCTCTGGCACCGCGTGGCGATGCTGGGCCCGCCCGCCAACGTGCGGCTCCATCTCGAAGAGCGCATCGCCGAGATTGCCGGCGGCGTCGCCCTCTTGCCGGCGCCATTGCGCACCCGCACCACCAGCATCGACCCCACCGCCTGGATGGACACCGCAGAAACGGCGCCCGGCACCCTCCGCATCGGGCTCGCCCACGGCGCCATCGGCCGCTATGGCTCGGAGGGGAGCGCCGCGGTGCCCATCGACCCGCGCCGGGCGCGGCATGCGGGGCTCGACTATCTTGCGCTCGGCGACGACCATGGCCTCAAACGCATCGATGACCGCACCTGGTATTCCGGCACGCCCGAGCCCGACAGTTGGCGACAAAACAAGCCCGGCCATGTGCTGGCGGTAACGCTTGGGCAGGCGGGCGAGACGCCGCACGTCACACCCATCGCTACGGCGCACTACACCTGGCTTGAGCGGACACTCGAGCTCACAGGCCCCGGCGCACTGGACGAGCTCGCCCGTGAGCTCGCCGACGCGCACACCCAGCCGCGACGCCTGCTGCTTCGTTTGCGGGTGTGCGGCACCGTCTCACTCGCCGAGGAGCGCACCCTAATTGCCGCGCGCGAGCGCCTCGCCGCCCA
>WGBL01000196.1 GCA_015494375.1 Hyphomicrobiales bacterium
CGCAAGAACCGCCCCTCTTCCGTGCACGCCAGGGGCGGTGCGGGCGGGGGCATGTGCGCGCTAGCCGTGGCCTCCTCGAGCTCGCGCGCATCGAGTGGCACCAGCCGCGAGGGCCGAAGCGGGATGCGCCGCGCCGTCTCACGTGGTGCCGGGCGGTCGAGCCAATCGGGCATGGCCGCGGGGGCTGCGGCCACAGGCACTGCCGCATCGGGTTTTGCCGGCTTTTCCTGAGGGCATGAGAGGCGCCGGACATCGCCGCCATCAAACGCCTTGGCGGGCTCGAGCACCTCGTCGAGCGCCTCTTCAACAAGGTTGTACCAGCAGCCCCGCTCGCGGCGCTTCTGCCCTTCGAAGCCAGCGATATAAAGGCGGTCGCGCGCCCGCGTCATGGCGACATAGAGGAGGCGGTGATACTCCGCCCGCTCGCGGGCGCGCTCAGCCTCGACGGCCGGCGCCAAGCGGGGATGGGCGCGTGCACCGCTGAGCGCCCAGACGAGGTGGTTGGCGGCCTCACGCTCGAGCGCCACCGCCGCCGAGATTTGCGCATTCCGGCCCGAGGGCGCGTTTTCAGCGGCCGCCTCGGCCGCCGGGCGCAACTCCTCTCGGGGGATTTCGAGAATGTCGGCCCCTCGCGGGCCCGAAAGCCTTGCGCAAGTGTCGGGCAGGAACACAATGGGCGCCTCGAGGCCCTTGGCGCCATGCACCGTCATGACCCGCACCTCATTGCGGCCCTTTTCCATGTCGCGGCGGATTTCGGGCGCGCTGTTCCGCAGCCAATCGAGGAAGCCCTGTAGCGAGGGGGGCTCGGTCTCGTCGAACTTGAGCGCGAGATCGAGAAAGGCATCGAGCACATCGCCCGCCTCGGGACCGAGCCTGGTGAGGAACGCGGCGCGCCGCTCATCATCCGCGAGGATCAGCGAATAGAGCTCGAAGGGCGGGGCATAGTCGGCCCGTGCGAGCCAGCGCCTGAGCGTCTCGGCGGCCTTGCGCGCGCGCGCGGCCCTCGCGCCGTCGTCCGCCTCGCCATCTCCGCCGCACGCGCCATTGAGCGCCTGCCAGAGCGAGCCCTTGCGCGCATGGCCGATGGCGAACAGATCGTCGTCATCAAACCCGAAGAGCGGCGATTTGAGCACAATCGCAAGCGCCAGATCGTCCTCGGGAAGCAGCAAAAAATCGCCAAGCGCCACAAGGTCCTTGACCGCGATGTGCTTGGTGATGGCCACCCGATCGGCACCGGCGACGGGAATGCCGCGCTCCTTGAGCGCGCGGATCATGACGGGTGCGAAGGGCGCGCGCCGGCGCACAAGAATGAGAATGTCGCCGGGGCGAATGGGCGTGCCGCGCGAGGCCAGCTCCTCGCCTTCGCGGAGCCAGTGGGCGATCTGATCGGCAATGCGGGCGGCAAGACGGTGCATGGGCGCGCCCAACGCGGCCGCCGCCTCGCCTGCGTCATCGAGCGGCGACCAGACCTCGCCTTGCGGGCGCTCTTCGGGGACCTCGGTCGGCCAGAGCTCGACAAGCCCGCCCTCGCCCAGGCGATGGGCGCAGTGGCGGATGACAGCTCCGGGCGCGCCCTTGCCCTTGCCCTCGTCCTCGCCCTCGTCCTCGGTCTCGACCTCGCCCTCGGTCTCGGCCATGATAGGCGTCGTCGCAAACACGCGATCGACGGCCTCGAGAACGGCCGGCACCGAGCGAAAGGAGAGCGCAAGCGGCACCTGCTCAAAGCGCAATTGGGCTGCCTCTGCCCGTGCGGAGAAAAGCGCGCCCATGGCGCAGAAAAGGCGCGGCTCGGCCCCCTGAAAGCTGTAGATCGACTGCTTCTCGTCGCCCACGGCGAATAGGGTGCGGGGCGCCTCGTGTGCGCCGCGGCCCGCGAAGAACTCGCTAGCGAGGCTTGCGATGATCCGCCATTGGCCGGGGCTCGTGTCCTGGGCCTCGTCGACAAGGATATGGTCGAGGCCCGCATCGAGCTTGTAGAGCACCCAGGCGGCATCCTGCGAATCGGCAAGAAGCGCCGCCGTGCGCAAGACAAGATCATCGAAATCGAGCGCCGCGCGCGCCTCTTTCGCCCGCTCATAGCGATCGATGACGGCATCGGCAAGCCGCAACAGCGCAATGGTTGCCCGCACAATCGAAAGGCCCATGCGGGCGGTCATGAGCGCATGAAACCGCGCCTGGGCCTCGCCGAGCGCCTGCCAGAGCGCCGGATGCGCCTCGGTGAGCGCCTTGCTCATCAGGTGGGACTGGCTCCGGGGCGTGCCGTTGTTGGTCAACAGGAGCGCTCGAAGCGCGCCAATCCGCATGGCCCGCCCTTCGGCCGCCAGTACGCGGGCGATATCCTCGGCGCGCTCGCAATTGCGCTTCGTCCCGCTGGCCGCGAGCACATCGCGGAGCCTTGCGAGTGTCTCGTCATCAAGCACCTCGGCGAGCGCCCTGTCGATCGACGCCTCGTCCTCGCCATCACCAACCCCAAGGCGCGTGCGCAATTCCCGCTCTATGGCCGCGAAGGGATCGGCGGAGAGATCAGGGTCGAGATCAGAGTCGGAAGACGCGTCGCAAGAAGCGTAACAGACGGCGCGCATGAGCCCGGCAAGCGCGGCACGTTTGCCGACAAGCGCGGTCATGAGGGCGCGAAACGGCTTCTCCTCGAGGTGGCGGATGACCTCGTCGAGGGCGGCACCGAGCGCGCTGGTGTCGGCTCGCGCGCTTGCACTGCTGGCGGTGGGACTGCTGGCGGTGGGACTGCTGGGGGCCGTGGCGGCGGTTCTCGCACCAGTGGCAGTGGCGGCGGCCAGTGTTGCGTCGATGGCCTCGTCAATGAGCCGGCGCTTGCCCTCGTCATCAAGTACCTCAAAGCCCGGCGCAACCCGCGCCTCGAGCGGGAAACGCTGCAAGAGCCGTTCGCAAAAGGCATGGATGGTCTCAACCTTGAGCCCCCCGGGGGTCTCGATGGTGCGGGCAAAGAGTGTGCGGGCATGGGCCCGATCGGCAGCGGTGGGGGCACGGCCAAGGAAGGGCACAAGCACCTCATCGAGCGCGTCGTCAGGCAGCATCACCCACTCGGCCAGGCGTTCAAAGACCCGCTCGGCCATCTCGGCGGCGGCCGCCTTGGTGTAGGTGAGGCACAAGAGCCGCTCAGGCGGCGTGCCATTGAGCAAAAGGCCGAGCACACGAAGGGTCAGCACATGGGTCTTGCCGGTGCCGGCATTGGCGCTGACCCAGGCCGAGGCGCGCGGCGCGGCCGCCCGGCGCTGGTTGCGCTCCGTCTCGCGCAAGCCCGCTTCTGCAGACGGGGGCTCGGCCTTCGCCCTTTCGTGTGTCGCCTGCTCGCTCATGATCTACTCAATTGTTACGGGCGGGCACGCCACTCACGTTGCCATGCCCCGCCCGCCGAAGCCCCCTCAGCGCGTGCACCGGCTGAGCGGGCTGCCCCAGCCAGCCTCAGCCAACCCACCGTTGGCGCTGCCAAGCAGCGGCGCGGTTGCGCGGTTGCGCGGTTGCGCTGTTGCAACGTCGCGCCATTCTCAGGCATCGTCTTGCCATTTCACAAGACGCCATCATTGGGCCCATGGTGCCGGGGGCGGGCAGGGATTGTCCGCGTCACCCGTCGGCACCCGGCTCACCATAGCCCAAGCGCGCGTTCAGGCGGGCCATGAGGTCGATGGCCGCCTCGGCGATGTTGGTACCAGGGCCGAAGATTGCCTCGGCGCCTGCGGCCCGCAGCGCCGCATGGTCCTCAGGCGGTATGACGCCGCCGACAACAATCATGATGTCCGGCCGGCCTTCGCGTGCGAGCGCCTGCCTGAGCTCGGGCACGAGTGTCAGATGGCCGGCGGCAAGGGACGACACCCCGACGATATGCACATCGTTCTCGACCGCCTGGCGCGCCGCCTCCTCAGGCGTCTGGAAGAGCGGACCGATATCGACATCGAAGCCGAGGTCGGCAAAGGCCGAGGCAATCACCTTCTGGCCGCGGTCGTGGCCGTCCTGGCCCATCTTGGCAACGAGAATGCGCGGCCGGCGCCCGTCGTTGCGCTCGAAGGCCGCCGCCAGCGCACGCGCTTTTTCGAGTGTCTCGGCCATGGCTTCTCCCGCCTCCCGCCTGTAGACGCCGCTGATTGCGACCGTCTCCGCCCGATAGCGGCCGAACACTTCCTCGAGTGCCGCTGAAATCTCGCCTACCGTGGCCCGCGCTCGCGCCGCCGCCACCGCGCCTGCGAGCAGATTGCCCCGACCCGTCTCGGCGATCGCCTTCAGGCGCGCGAGCGCCTCCCGGCAGGCCGCCTCGTCGCGCTCGGCCTTGAGGCGCTCGAGTTTCTCGATCTGGCGGGCCCTCACAGCGCGGTTGTCGACCTTGAGGATCTCGATGGCGCTCTCGTCGCCCTCGGCCGCGCGGTACTTGTTGACCCCGACAATGGTCTGGGTGCCCGAATCGATGCGCGCCTGGGTGCGGGCGGCGGCCTCCTCGATGCGCCGCTTCGGCAGCCCCGCGATGATCGCGCGCGTCATGCCGCCGAGCCCCTCCACCTCGGCGATATGCGCATGGGCCTTGTGGGCGAGCTCATAGGTGAGGCGCTCGATGAAATGGCTGCCGCCCACGGGGTCGATGACCCGGCAGATGCCGCTTTCCTCTTGCAGGACGAGCTGGGTGTTGCGGGCGATGCGGGCCGAGAAGTCGCTCGGCAGCGCGAGCGCCTCGTCGAGCGCATTGGTGTGGAGCGACTGGGTACCGCCGAGGGTGGCCGCAAGGGCCTCGAGCATGGTGCGGGTGACATTGTTGAAGACGTCCTGGGCGGTAAGGCTCCAGCCCGAGGTCTGGCAATGGGTGCGGAGCGAGAGCGAACGCGGGTTCTTGGGCGCGAACTGCTGCATGAGCCTGGCCCAGAGCATACGCGCGGCCCTCAGCTTGGCGATCTCCATATAGAAGTTCATGCCGATCGCCCAGAAAAAGGAGATGCGCGGCGCAAAGCGATCGACATCGAGCCCTGCCGCAATGCCGGCCCGCACATATTCGAGACCGTCGGCGAGCGTATAGCCGAGCTCGAGGTCGGCTGTGGCGCCCGCTTCCTGCATGTGATAGCCCGAGACCGAGATGGCATTGAACCGCGGCATATGCTCGGAGGTATAGGCGAAAATGTCGGAGACGATCCGCATCGAGGGCTCTGGCGGATAGATATAAGTGTTGCGGACCATGAACTCCTTGAGGATGTCGTTCTGGATGGTGCCCGAGAGCCTGTCGGGCGCAACCCCCTGCTCCTCGGCGGCAACGATATAGAGCGCCATCACAGGCAGCACCGCGCCGTTCATGGTCATCGACACCGAGACGCGATCGAGGGGGATGCCGTCAAAGAGCGTGCGCATATCGAGGATCGAATCGATCGCCACCCCCGCCATGCCGACATCGCCCTTGACCCGCGGATGGTCCGAATCATAGCCGCGGTGGGTGGCGAGGTCGAAGGCCACCGAAATGCCCTGCTGGCCGGCCGCGAGATTGCGGCGATAAAAGGCGTTCGACTCCTCGGCCGTGGAGTAGCCCGCATACTGCCGGATGGTCCAGGGCCGCTGGGCGTACATGGTGGGGTAGGGCCCGCGCAGAAAAGGCGCAAGGCCCGGCCAGGTGTCTAGGAAGTCGAGCGGGGCGCTGTCGGCCTCGGTATAGAGAGGCTTGAGGGCGATCCCTTCGGGCGCCTGCCAGCGCTCGCCCGCAAACGCGCGTTCCGTCTCCCCCTGGGCACTCTGGGGCAGAGGCCCCGCTGGCGCCTCCACCTCAAATGGCACCTCGGTGTAATCGGGCAAACGCGACATGGCTAAGCGTCTCTCTCAGGCTTGGCAGGCTTCTCAGGCTTGGCAGGCTTCTCAGGTTTTCCGGGCTCTTGTGGCGTTGGTGTCCAGTCGTCGGGGGTCTCATGGTCGGGGTGCTGGTAGCTCACACAGGCGGCGACGAAATCGGCACCCGAATCTTCGGCCGTCGTCCGGGCCGGCAGCGAACAGATATCCGCAACCCAGGAAAGGCGCGACTCGACCCCGATCTGGCGGCTCGGGGGAAAGCGCTCGGGCTCATCAAGTGTCGGCACCAGCACACTCACATGCCTGCCGTCATACCAGCGGAAGGTGAGGGGGGTGCCGCACACCCCACAAAAGTCGCGCTCGGCATGGCTCGAGCTGCGGAAAGTCTCGGGCGCGCCCCGCGTCCAGGCAAAGTCGTCCGTGGCCACGCTCAGGAAGACGCCAAAGGGGGCGCCGAGCGCCTTCTGGCACATCCGGCAATGGCAGACAGCATCATGGCTCGGCGCGCCATAGAGCGCATAGCGCAGGGCGCCGCATTGGCAGCCGCCGGTGGCGAGAGAGGTGCGCGCATTCTCAGTCATGGTTTCCCTCCCTTGTTGCCCTCGGGCACCCGCGCACGCCTCTCGTCCTCTTGATGGACTTGATGATCACGATGATCTTGCTCGCATGGAGCGGCATCATGGTCTTGCTCGAATGGCTCTGCGTCGCGCCGGGGCGCAATCGCTGGCACCCGCTCGCCGCGCTCGGGGATCGGCGCCGGCGCCGGATGCGGCGCGACTGCGGGCAACGCCTCGTCCGGGTTGGGATGGCGCGTGACCCCAGTGATGGGCCGCGCGCCCGAGGCGATCTCCTCCCGGCGCCGCGCCGCCGTCTCGGCGATTCGCTCGGCGAGCCAGCCGCTCCGCAATACCTCCTCCATGCCGCCGCGGCGCTCGATCTCCTGAAAGCGCGCCCAGGCAGCGCGCGCCAGCGCCTCGCTCAGGCTCTCGACATAATAGCTCCCGCCCAGGGGATCGCACACACGCCCCAGCATCGCCTCCTCCTGCAGAATGAGGCCGATGTTACGGGCCATGCGCCGGGCGTGAGGCGCGGGCCGGCCGAGCGCCCAGGTGTGGGGCAGCACCGTGATGGCATCGGCGCCACCAAGGGCGGCCGCCGTCGCCGCAAGGCATGTGCGCAGCAGGTTGTTGTGGATGTCGCGGCGCGTCAGCATGCGCTCGGATGTAGTGACGGCAAGGCGCATGGCGCGCGGGGCCGCGCGCGCACCGGCCGCCTCGGCCAGGCGCCAGATGAGCTTGCGCATGGCGCGCAGCTTGGCGAGCACCAGAAAGAGATCGGCATCGGCGGCCAGCATCACCGCCATCGCCGGAAGCACTTTGTGGGGCGGGCGGCCCTCCTCCTCGAGCGCACGCAAATAGGCGACAGCGGTGGCCAGTGTCGCCGCAAGCTCCTCGGCCTCCGCGCCGCCCGCCTCATGATAGGGCCGGCCGTCCGCAAGCAGAATCGTGACATTGGGCCAGCGCCCGAGGTTGCTGGCGGTAAAGTGCGCAAGGGTGCGGATGGTATCGAAAAGCCCGTCCTCGAGGGCACCGGTCCTCGCCAGCGTGCCAAGCGGATCGGCATTGAAGGCGCCGCGCCTCAGCCCCTCGGCAGTGCCGCGCTCATCCCAGAGGGTGAGCAGGCTTTGCGCGCCGCCGATGTACTGATCGCCCGCCTCGATCTCGAGCGCCACCATGTCGAGGTGCACACCCTCGAGCGCAGCGGCGATGGCCTCGTGGCGCACCGGCAGGCCGAACTGGCCCGGCGACGCGAGCCGCAGGGCAATGGCAGTGACGCCGCCCGTGAGATCGTCGTGGATGGCGCGGTTGGCGGCCGCGGGATCGTTTTCGGCATAAAGCGCCCGGATGTCCCATGGCGGGCGCGCGAGCCGATCTCGAAATCCCCGCACGAAGGGCGCCTCGCCGGGGCGCCCTGCGGACGGCAGATGAGCCAGATCGGCGCGCGTATAAAGGGGGGCGATATCAATGCCATCGAGCGTGCGACTGGCAAGCGCCGTGTCGGGGTCGGCATCCTTTAGAGCCTTCCTGGCGAGCGCCAGCCAGTCGTCACGGGTGCGCGCCTCAAATGCGCGCCCGAGCGCAAGCGCGTCCTCGGGTGCACCTTGCGGCGCTTCGTCCTCGGCTCTCCACTCGGCCATGGCCACTCCACTCCCAGCTGGCGACAAGACGGCGGGCTGCCGTTCGCTCAAGGTTGCCCCATAATTGACCCGGCTCGGCGCCTTCGCCAAGCGAGAAAAAACCCTACGACCGGGAATCAGAAGTCGGAAGCCAGAAACCAAAAGCCAGAAGCGAGGAATCAGAAGGGAGACGGGAGGCGCGGCGCGCGGCGTTGTCGTCCCCAACATCGCGCAAGTCACCAGCTGCGTCATCACATGCCCTATGCCCCGCTTCACCGCCGGCCTGTCCAAGCGATCATTCGAGCCAAGACACCCTGAAAAGTTTCATTGCCCACCAGGGGGCGCCCACAAAGGCGCGCGACCCGCCAGCCTTGTCGTTGACTAGCTCCCACAGCCCACCAAGGCGCGCGGTCCACCAAGGCGCGCAGCCCACAAGGCCTTTATCATCCACCAAGGCTCGATCCTCAAAGATCCTCAAAGGCCAAGGAGCTTTGCAACAGCCGGCTTGAGTGAGAGCCCCTCGCGCGCAGCACGGGCTGCATTCTCCGCCCGCCGCTTGCCCGGGATGTAGGCGCCGAAGTCGTGCTCGAGCCGCGTGAGATAGGCATCGACGCGCGCCGCCAAATCTCCGCCAAGAACCTTGTCGCCGTCGATGGCAAGCACGATCATGCCAACGGCCGGTGAGGCGTCCCCCTCGTGAAAAGAGGGCGCATCGAGCGACCAGTTGCCGCCCGTCAGCCCCGCGGCCAGAAGCTCCACCATCAGCGCAACATTGGCGCCACGGGCACCGCCGAAGGCCAATAACACCCCTTCGAGAGCTTTGGCCGGATCGGTCGTCGGCCGGCCGTCACTGTCGAGCGCCCAGCCCTCGGGAATCGTCTCGCCGCGCTCGGCCGCAAGGCGCAGATTGACGATGGCGCTTGCGCTTGTCGACTGATCGATAACGAGCGGCGGGCCGCCCTTGCGCGGCGCCCCGAAAGCAAACGGATTGGTGCAGAAGACGGGCTTTGTGCTGCCCGAGGCGGCCATCACCGCGGGGCCCGCATTGGCCGCCACCAGGCTCACCAGGCCCTCGTCGGCAAGCCGGCACGCAAAGTAGCCGAGCGCGCCACACGAAAAGCCATTGGTCTGAGCAAAAAGGGCAACGCCGTGAGCGCGAGCGGCGGCGACGAGCTCGCCGAAGGCGCGATCGAAGCCCGTATGGGCAAAGCCGTTTTGTGCGTCCGAATGGATGATGGCGGGTGCCGGGCGGCTAATAAGCGGTTCGGCGCGGCCGTCGATGCGGCCTTTGGCGAGCCCGTCGCAATAGTCGGCGAGATGGGCGAGCCCGATGCCCTCGAGCCCTTCGGCTTCGGCTACCACCAACGAGGCGGCGACTGAGGCGGCCTGCTCAGGCCCCGCGCCGGCGCGCTCGAGTGCGGCCGCGGCACGCGCTTGCGCCTCCGCGATGGTGAGGACCGCGGCCGCGCCTTTTCCTTCCAACTGGGACCCGGGCATCAAACCTGTCTCTCGACCAGCTGCTTCTTGATCTCGGCAATGGCCTTGGCCGGATTGAGCCCCTTGGGGCAGGCTTTGGTGCAATTGAGAATCGTATGGCAGCGATAGAGCCGGAACGGGTCCTCAAGCGCATCGAGGCGCCGGCCCGTATGCTCGTCGCGGCTGTCGACGATCCAGCGATACGCTTGCAGGAGGATGGCGGGGCCCAGATAGCGATCGGAGTTCCACCAATAGCTCGGACACGAGGTCGAGCAGCAGGCGCACAGAATGCACTCGTAAAGACCATCAAGGCGTGCGCGCTCCTCCCGCGACTGGCGCCATTCCCGCTCGGGCGCCGGTGTCTCGGTCTGCAGCCATGGCTCGATCGCACGGTGCTGGGCGTAAAAACGTGTCATGTCGGGAACGAGGTCCTTGATGACCGGCAGATGCGGCAACGGATAGATGCGGACATCGCCCTTGATTTCGTCCATGGCCTTGAGACAGGCGAGTGTATTTGTGCCGTCGATGTTCATGGCGCACGAGCCGCAAATGCCTTCGCGACAGGAGCGCCGGAAGGTGAGCGTGGGATCGATCTCGTTCTTGATCTTGATGAGGGCGTCGAGGACCATCGGCCCGCAGGCATCGAGATCGACATGGTAGGTGTCGATGCGCGGGTTGCCGCCGTCATCCGGGTTCCAGCGGTAGATGTGAAAGGCTTTGGCGCGCCTCAAGGTGTGGGCATCGTTCCAAGTCTTGCCGGGCTTCGGCCTTGATGTGCGCGGCAGCGTCAGTTGCACCATGGGTTGGGTCCTGCTCCACTGGATGGGCTCGACTTGCGGCTCTTGCAGCCAACCTAGCAAGAAACGCAAGCGCGCACGAGCTGCAATGGGCAGATCGTCGAATGGCGCGGCGCGCGAGGGTGACGCGAGACCCTCGCCATAGTGCGCCATTGCGCGCGCATCGTGCTCCCTGCTCGCGTCAGTTCCGTGTCCTTGGCGTCTTGCTGTATAGTGGGCTGTGCTGGCATCGACGCATGTTGGTGCCGGCTGCGCAAACGAGAGGACCTGGTAGCCATGGCAGAGCCACTCAAGCGTCCGGCAACCTATGCCGATTTGGAGCGTGTGCCGGAGCATCTCGTCGCCGAGATCATCGAGGGCGCCCTCGTCACCCATCCGCGGCCGGCGCCCAAGCATGCTCTGGCCTATTCTTCATTGGGGCATGAGTTGATGGGCCCCTTTCAAAAGGGGCGCGGTGGGCCGGGTGGCTGGTGGATCCTGGATGGGCTCGAGCTCCATCTGGGCCCTCATGTGCTGGTCCCCGATCTTGCCGGCTGGCGCCGCGAGCGCCTGCCTCGCCTGCCCGAGACCGCCTGGTTCGAGCTCGCGCCCGACTGGGTGTGCGAAATCGTCTCGCCGGCAACCGCTCGCCACGATCGGATTTCCAAAAGCCGCATCTATGCCGCGTTCGAGGTTGGCCATCTCTGGCTGGTCGATCCCGATGCTCGCATGCTTGAGGCGATGGCGCTCAAGGATGGGCAGTGGCTGATTGCGGCCGTCTTCGCGGACGACGAGGAGGTGGCTGCGCCACCCTTTGCCGAGGTGCCGTTCTCACTCGCCAACCTCTGGGAGCCAGACAACGACACCGAGACCGCAGCCGTGCCCGATCCGGCATCTGAGCCCTTGGACGCCGATCCCGATCCGGCCAAGGACCCCCTCAAAGAATGAATTTCGAAAGGTCGCTGTCGCGGGCCAAGTCGCCGATGTGCGCCTCGACATAGGCGGCATCGATGACAATGCGCTCGCCGGCGCGATCGGCGGCCTCGAAACTGATCTCGTCGAGCACCCGTTCGAGCACCGTCATCAGCCGCCGGGCGCCGATGTTCTCGACATTGGCATTCACCTCGACGGCAATGCGGGCGATGGCGGCAATGGCATCGTCGGTGAACTCGAGTGTCACATCCTCGGTGGCCATCAGCGCCACATATTGCTTGATGAGGCTCGCCTCGGGCTCGGTCAGGATGCGTTTGAAGTCGTCCTCGCTGAGCGCGCGCAACTCGACGCGAATAGGAAGCCGCCCCTGCAGCTCGGGCAAGAGATCGGCCGGCTTTGAAACATGGAAGGCGCCCGAGGCGATGAACAGGATGTGATCTGTCTTGACGGGCCCGTGCTTGGTAGCCACCGTCGTCCCTTCGATGAGCGGCAACAGATCGCGCTGGACGCCCTCGCGGCTGACATCGCCCCCCACCCGCTCGCTGCGGGCGCAAATCTTGTCGATTTCGTCGAGAAAGACGATGCCGTTGTTCTCCACGCTGCGAATGGCCTCTTGGACGATCTGGTCGTCGTCGATGAGCTTGTCCGATTCTTCGGCAATGAGCACATCATAGCTTTCTCGCACCGTCATGCGACGGGTCTTGGTGCGCTGGCCGAAGGCCTTGCCGAGCATCTCGTTCAAGTTGATCATGCCGATCTGGCCGCCCGGCATGCCTGGAATGTCAAAGCTCGGCAATCCGCCCGTATCGGCGACCTCAATCTCGATCTCCCTATCATCGAGCTCACCCGCCCTCAGCTTCTTGCGAAAGACCTCGCGCGATTGAGGGCGCGCATCGCTATGGAGGAGCGCATCGAGCACCCGATCCTCGGCCGCAAGGTGCGCCTTGGCCTGGACCTCCTTGCGCTTTTGTGCGCGCACGAGCCCGATGCCGATCTCGACAAGGTCGCGCACGATCTGCTCGACATCGCGCCCGACATAGCCCACCTCGGTGAACTTGGTCGCCTCCACCTTGAGGAACGGGGCCCCGGCGAGCCGCGCCAGACGACGCGAGATCTCGGTCTTGCCGACGCCCGTGGGCCCGATCATGAGGATGTTCTTGGGCAGCACCTCCTCGCGCATGTCGTCATCGAGCTGCTGGCGCCGCCAGCGGTTGCGAAGCGCAATGGCGACCGCGCGCTTGGCCTCCCGCTGGCCGATGATGTAGCGATCGAGCTCGGAGACGATCTCGCGGGGGGAGAAGTTTGTCATGATCGACCTGGCCCCTTGGCTGTAAACGCGCCGGCCCCTGGTTGTAACCAGTGCACAGACACTAATATAAGATATATGTCATTGCCGCGCGTGACGCGGCAATCCAAGGCGGCAAGCCCCGAGCCTGTTGCCCTCGATCGCTCGGTCACAGCGCGTGATGACGGGAAGGACGGGAAGCAAGCGTATGGTTCGTTTGCATCGGTGCACTAGCTGCCCCTTGGCTGTAAACGAGCCGGCCCCTGCCCCTGGCCCTAACGTTCGCTTTCGAGCGATTCGATCGTGAGATTGTTGTTGGTATAGACGCAGATCTCTGCCGCGATTGCCATCGCCTTGCGGGCGATCGCCTCGGCATCAAGGTCGCTGTCGAAAAGCGCGCGCGCCGCGGCGAGGGCATAATTGCCACCCGAGCCGATGCCCATCAGGTGGTTTTCGGGCTCGAGCACATCGCCGGTGCCGGTAAGAATCAGGGTGTCGGACTTGTCGGCCACCAGCATCATGGCCTCGAGGCGGCGCAAATAGCGGTCGGTGCGCCAGTCCTTAGCGAGCTCCACACAAGCGCGCACCAGCTGGCCGCGGTATTGCTCAAGCTTGCTCTCGAGGCGCTCGAACAATGTGAAGGCGTCGGCCGTGGCGCCGGCAAATCCGGCGATCACATGGCCCTCGCCAAGTGTGCGGACCTTGCGGGCGTTGGCCTTGATGACGGTGTCCGACAGGCTCACCTGGCCGTCGCCCGCAATCACCACGCGACCGCCCTTGCGC
>WGBL01000197.1 GCA_015494375.1 Hyphomicrobiales bacterium
GACATTGATATGGCAGTTGTTCGACCCCCGCACATGGGCCGTTGCGGGGATTGCACCCTCATCGAGCACGCGCACAAACGGGCAATCGCGATAGCGCGCCTCGAGCGCCGCGCGCAGGTCGCCGGCCGAGGCCCCCTCGCCGAGCCGCACATAGCACGTCACGAGCTCGCCCCGGCTCATGGGCACGAGATGGGGGGTGAAATTGACCACCACCCCGCGCCCCGCGGCCTTGGCGATCTCCTGTTCGATCTCGGGTGCATGGCGGTGCTGAGCGACGCTATAAGGCGCGAGCCCCTCGCCCGCCTCGCAAAAGAGCGTCGCCTGCTTGAGACCACGGCCGGCGCCCGAGACGCCCGACTTGGCATCGATGATGATGTCGCCCGTGTCGATAAGCCCGCCCTCGGTCCCCACAAGCGGCAAGAGTGCAAGGAGCGTTGCTGTCGGATAGCAGCCCGGGCAGGCGACAAGCCGCGCCTTGGCAATCGCCTCGCCATAGTGCTCGCTCAGGCCATAGACCGCCTCGCGCAAGAGCTCCGGGGCGCCGTGGCTCAGGCCATAGGTCGCAGCATAGGTCTCGGCGTCATCGAAGCGGAAGTCGGCCGACATGTCGATGATGCGCACATGCGCGGGAAGCCCGGCGATGATCTCATGGGCGGTGCCATGGGGGAGACCGCAAAAGACCGCCTCGACCTCTCCAAGCTCGAGCGCCGCCACATCGACGAGATCAGGCAGGCCGAGGCCGCCGAGATGGGGAAACACCGCCTCGAGCGGCTTGCCGGCCTGGCTCTTGGCCCCCAAGGCAACGACCTCGATCGCCGGATGGCGCACGGCCAAGCGCAAGAGGTCGGCGCCCGTATAGCCCGAGGCGCCGATGACGGCGATGCGTATTCTCTCGGCCCGACTCATGCGCTCACCTGGTCGTTATCGTTCCGTCTGTCGTCATCCCGCCGGCCGCCCCGCCCCACACCTGGCACTAGCGGGCCGCGGCCGTTGGGCTTCTCGCGTTGCCGCTACCGACCTGCTCGCCCGTCCGCGAGCCTCTTGCCGGGCTCCGGCGCGCGCTACCGGGCCTCCGGCGCGGTACCCTCAGTCCTCCTGAAGGCTGCGGCTCAGGAGCCCGCCGATGACGGCACCGACAATGGGCGCCACCCAGAAGAGCCAGAGTTGTGCCAAGGCCGTGCCGCCGCCAAAGAGGGCGGTCGCCGTCGAGCGGGCCGGATTGACCGAGGCATTGGAGACCGGAATGATCATGAGATGGATGGCCGCGAGCGCAAGGCCAATGGCGATGGGGGCAAAGCCCGCCGGTGCCTTGGGCGAGGTGGCGCCCACGATCACGATGAGAAAGAGCGCCGTCATCACCAGCTCGGCAAGAAACGCCGCCCCGAGCGAAAAGCGCGCGGGCGATGCCGCGCCATAGCCGTTCGAGGCAAAATTGCCCAGCGAGGCGTCCGATTTGCCAGTGGCGATGAGATAGAAGACGAGGGCCGCGAGGGCGCCTCCGATCACCTGAGAAGCGACATACTTGGGAATGAGCCCCGCCTCAAAGCGGCCGGCCGACCAGAGCCCGATGGTCACCGCCGGATTGAAATGGCCGCCCGAGACGTGCCCCACGGCATAGGCCATGGCCGTCACCGTGATTCCGACGGCGAGCGAGACGCCCAGAAGCCCCGTGCCATTGCCCGGAAAGGCCGCCGAAAAGAGCGCCGCTCCGCAGACTGCGGAAACGAGCATGAAGGTGCCAACGGCTTCGGCAAATGCTTCGCGCATATCACTCCCCCTTCCCTTGTTGATGCGATTGATCCGACAAACTTGCGATTGCAACTCATTGCCCGCTTTTCTAGCGTCGTCACCTGTGCCAAGGGGAAGTCCAGCCCCCGCCCCCGGCGAAGAGGACAAGAGGACGAACGACGCCATGCCATTTTGCGCCCGCTTAAGGCGCTTGGCTCAGGCGCGTGTTTATCCTTAATCGCTGCTTGCGCCAAGAGCGATCCGTGCAAGAAGAGTGATCCGGTGTAAGAAGAGCGATCGTTCTAAGAAGAGCGATCCTGGCAACAAGAGTGATCAGCAACAGGCTTCAAGCGCCAACGAGCCATCCAGCGAGCCGAGGTGTGCCCATGCCCAATGCTCCCAAAGCGAAACCGCCCAAAGGAGGGCCAGCCACCACCGCATCACCCGGCCCCGAGAAAGGCGGAGCCCATCGCCCGCCGCCCTCGCGCTACGGCCCCGGCTTTGCAACGCTTGCCGTGCATGCCGGGGCGCGGCCCGACCCGGCGACAGGCGCGCGCGCAACCCCCATCTACCAGACGACGTCCTATGTGTTTGATGACGCCGACCACGCCGCCTCGCTCTTCAATCTCGAGGCGTTCGGCCACATCTACACGCGCATCATGAACCCGACCCAGGCGGTGCTCGAGGAGCGTGTTGCAGCCCTTGAGGGCGGCACCGCAGGCCTTGCCGTCGCCTCGGGGCATGCCGCCCAGCAGATTGTTTTCCACACCCTCATGGCGCCGGGTGATGAGTTCGTCGCCGCGCGCCAGCTCTATGGCGGCTCGATCAACCAGTTCGGCCAGGCGTTTCTGAAATACGACTGGCATGTGAGATGGGCCGATGGCACCGAGCCGGCCTCCTTCGAGGCGGCGCTCAGCGAGCGAACCAAGGCCATCTTTATCGAATCCATCGCCAATCCCGGCGGCATCGTCATCGACATAGAGGCCATTGCAAGGATCGCCAGGGATGCCGGCGTGCCCCTCATCGTCGACAACACCCTCGCCAGCCCCTATCTTTGCCGGCCGCGCGATTTCGGCGCCGATATTGTTGTCCACTCGCTCACCAAATACCTCGGCGGGCATGGCAACTCCATTGGCGGCATCGTCGTCGATTGCGGCACCTTCGACTGGCTCGGCAGCGGCCGCTATCCGACTTTGAGCGAGCCGTGCCCGAGCTATCATGGCATCCGCTTTGCCGAGACCTTTGGCGACTTCGCATTTGCCATGGCGGCACGCACGCTCGCACTCCGCGACCTGGGGCCCGCGATCTCGCCCATGAATGCCTTTCTCATCCTCACCGGCATCGAGACGCTGCCGCTCAGGATGGAAAAGCATGTCGCCAATGCCCTTGCGGTCGCCGAATGGCTCGCCGCGCATCCCAAGGTTGCGTGGGTCAATTATCCGGGCCTTGAAGACAGCCCCTACCATGTGCTTGCCCGCAAGTATTGCCCGCGAGGGGCGGGGGCGTGCTATTCCTTCGGGCTCAAGGGCGGTTATGAGGCGGGCGTTGCGCTCGTCTCCAGGGTGGAGCTTTTCAGCCATCTCGCCAACATCGGCGACACCCGCTCGCTCATCATTCATCCGGCCTCGACCACTCATCGCCAGCTCTCGAGCGAGGAGCGGGCCCGCGCCGGCGCGGGCGACGATGTTGTGCGCATCTCGGTCGGGATTGAGGATGTCGAGGACATCATCGCCGACCTCGACCAGGCGCTCGCGGCGCTCTGACGGCTCCAGTGGCCCCAGTGGCTCCAATGTCTCCAATGTCTCCAATGGC
>WGBL01000198.1 GCA_015494375.1 Hyphomicrobiales bacterium
GCCTCGCGGATCGAGATTGATGGTCTATTCAACTGCAAAAGCCCAAGAGCGGATCAGCTTGGCCGAATTCGAGGAAATGCTGCTCGAGAAACCCGAGCACGAGAAGTGGGAGCTCATTGACGGCCGCGTCTATCGCTCGATGGTCGGTGCACGCATCGAGCATCATGACATTGTGAGCAATATCCACCGCGCGCTCGATCGACATATCGAAAAAAAGGGGTTGGGGTGCCGCGTACTGCGCGAGACCTTCTTCCTCAAGGCCGATAGCGCCGACCTCTCGGCCTTGCCCGATCTCATGGTGCACTGTGGTGAGATCCCGGCGGGCGCCACCTTCATCAATGATCCCGTGGCGCTTTTTGAGGTGAGCTCGCAGCTGAGCGACAAGCGCGATCGCGTCGACAAGCGCCTTGCCTATCAGCAGGTTCCAAGCCTCGATGCTTATGTCATCGTCGCCCTCGATCGCATGCTCGTCGATGTCTATGCCCGCGATGCGGAAAACAAGGAGCGCTGGCTGACGGCACAGCTCGCCGCACCCGACGACGAGATCGCGCTCGCATCGCTCGACTTTACGCTCCCCCTCCGCGAGGTCTGCCGCGGCGTTTTGGGTGGCGAGACGCCCAAGAGCTGAGCCAGCCCCCGATCGGTTTTCGCCGACTGGACTCTGGCGGTCTCCCAGCCGCCCATAGCTTCCACTGTCCTGGCCCCCATCAAACGAGCCGGCTCTGGTCGATTGCCGCCTTGATGAAGCTTGCAAACAAGGGGTGCGGGGCGAAGGGCCGCGACTTGAGCTCGGGGTGGAACTGAACGCCGATGAACCAGGGGTGATCGGGAATCTCGATCGTCTCGGGCAAGAGGCCGTCGGGCGAGAAACCGGAGAACCTGAGACCCGCGGCCTCGAGCGCCTCGCGATAGTCGCGGTTGACCTCATAGCGGTGGCGGTGACGCTCGGAGATGCGCGTCGTGCCGTAGATCTCGGCAATGCGGCTGCCCTCGGCGAGCACCGCCTCGTAGGCGCCGAGCCGCATGGTGCCACCGAGGTCGCCCCCCGCCTCGCGGCGCTCGAGCTCGTCGCCTTTCAACCATTCGGTCATGACGCCGACAACCGGGTTCTCGGCCGGGCCGAACTCGCTCGAGGTGGCGTCTTTGAGCCCCGCCAGATTGCGCGCCACCTCGATAACCGCCATTTGCATGCCAAAGCAGATGCCGAAATAGGGCAGCCCCTTCATGCGGGCGAATTGCGCGGCGCGGATCTTGCCCTCGGCGCCCCGCTCGCCAAAGCCGCCCGGCACCAGGATGCCATGGACATGGGCGAGGAACGGCGCCGGGTCCTTGCGCTCGAAAAGCTCCGCCTCGATCCATTCGATATTGACCCGCACCTTGTTGGCGATCCCGCCATGAACAAGCGCCTCGATCAGCGACTTGTAGGCGTCCTTGAGCCCGGTGTATTTGCCGACGATGGCAATCGTCACCTCGCCGTCGGGGTTGGCGATGCGTTCCGACACCTGCTGCCAATGGGCGAGATCGGGCGCCGGCGCATCTTCGATGCCGAACGCCCGCAGCACCTCGCGGTCAAGGCCCTCCTCATGGTAGGCGCGCGGCACATCATAGATGCTCGCCACATCGAGGGCCTGGATCACCGCCTCGGGCCGCACGTTGCAAAAGAGGGCGATCTTCCGCCGCTCCTCCTCGGGCACCGGCCGGTCGCAACGGCAGAGCAGAATGTCGGGCTGAATGCCGATCGAACGCAGCTCCTTGACCGAATGCTGCGTGGGCTTGGTCTTGAGCTCGCCTGCGCTCGCAATATAGGGGATGAGCGTCAGGTGGACGAAAATCGACTGGCCCGGCCCCAGTTCGTTGCCGAGCTGGCGTATCGCCTCGAAGAAGGGCAGCCCCTCGATGTCGCCCACCGTGCCACCGATCTCACAAAGGACGAAATCGAGCCCCTCATTGCCGTCGAGAATGAACTCCTTGATGGCATCGGTGACGTGCGGGATGACTTGCACGGTGGCGCCCAGATAGTCGCCGCGGCGCTCGCGCCCGAGGATCGTCTGGTAAATGCGCCCCGTGGTGATGTTGTCCGCCTGGCTGCAAGGCCGCCCGGTAAAGCGCTCGTAGTGGCCAAGGTCGAGGTCGGTCTCGGCCCCGTCGTCGGTGACGAACACCTCGCCGTGCTGATAGGGGCTCATGGTGCCCGGATCGACATTGAGATAAGGGTCGAGCTTACGCAGCCGCACCGCATACCCGCGCGCCTGGAGGAGCGCACCCAGTGCCGCCGAAGCGAGCCCCTTGCCGAGCGAGGAAACCACGCCGCCGGTAATGAAGATGTACCGCGCCATGGGCCTTGAGGATATACCGGCCGGGACACGATTCGAAGCGGCTTTTTGGCCACATGCACCGTTTGTCGAGGTGGCCGTCTGTGATGCGGCGATCAGCCCGGGATGATGGGACGACCGGGCGAGCAAAACGAGCAGCGCGAGCAGGGCGAGCAGAACAAGCAGCGCGAGCAGCGCGAGCAAGGGCCCATTCGCGCCCCGGCATCAACCTGCGGTGCGCCCGGCGAGCAGCCAGTAGACGAGCCCCGCGGCAAACCCGGCGGTGGCGAACACCTGCATGACCGTCGCACTCGGCAGCGCAATGGCTTCGGCCGCCGCCATCTGACCGAGCAGCGGAATGGCAGCAAGCGCCGCCCCGCCGCCAAGGACATAATAGACGGCCGAGCGGATACCAGCCGCCTCACCGACGATAACCACAATAAGCCCCGGCACCACGCTCAGCATCGATGCGGCGCCACCAATGAACCGCAACTGCTGCCAGAGCACATAGAGATTGCCGAGTGCGCCCTCCTCGTCCAGCTGCTCAACATGGAGCTCTTGCACAATCCGCTCGGCGCC
>WGBL01000199.1 GCA_015494375.1 Hyphomicrobiales bacterium
GGCTCAAGTCACTTTCCAAGAAGTGCGGCCCGGTGGCCGCCCAAGGGGCCGTGCATGGGCCGACCCGGAGCGGCGTGCGGCGGCCAGGCAAGCAGAAAGGCAACGGGGGCAAAGCATGGGGACGGTTCGCATCATCGGCATCGACCCGGGGCTGCGGCGCACCGGCTGGGGGGTGATCGAGAGCGACGGGGCGCGCTTGCGCTATATCGCAAGTGGGCTTGTTGTCTCCGAGCCGGATGCGCCGCTCGCCTATCGCCTCCTCCAGCTCCACGACGGCCTCAGCGAGGCGCTTGTGCGCCACAAGCCCCGCGAGGCGGCAATCGAGGAGACATTCGTCAACCGCGACGGCCGAGCAACGCTCAAGCTCGGCCACGCCCGCGGCATCGCCCTGCTGGCGCCCGCCGCTTGTGGGCTCATCGTCTCCGAGTATGCGCCCAATGTCGTCAAGAAGACGGTGGTCGGCAGCGGGCACGCCGACAAGCGGCAGATTCGCGTCATGCTCGGCCATCTCCTGCCTCGCGCCCGGCCCGAAAGCAACGACGAGGCCGACGCCCTGGCCATCGCCCTCTGCCATGCCCATCACCGCCGCTCACGCGCGCTCCTGGCGGCGACGGCAACGCCATAGCGCCGATCGTCAGCCCCGTCCCGAAGCCCCTTCCCGATAGGTGCCCCCCAAAGCAACACCGAGCGGATCAACACCGCTGCAGTCGAAAACGCCCCGCCCTTGCGAGGCGGAGCGTCCCCTACGACGGCTCGTCCGACTGTTGTTTCCTTCGCCGTCTTTTGGCCGGTGCCCTCACATACTCGAGTAAACAATAGTGCAGGCGGTGGGCATCGAGGGCAACGGCCCACTGCCTTGACGTGGTGTCATGATGAGATTGCGGAAGAAATCGATGCCACCCGGCGCCTCCAGAGCGAGACCTGTCACTGCTAGGGCGAGCAAGGCGCCTGCGACGCGCAGTCCACAAAATCGAGCGCGCCTTCCTCTGCTTGCTCTGTTTGCACTGCTTGCTCTCCTTGCTGTGCGCTGCCGTTGATTGAAACTGATAACCGCTGGCACGCGCCTGAGATCAGACCCGCACGTTCCTGCTCTCTGATATGACACGGTGCCCTCCTCCTGGGCTTGCCAGGCATGGCGCGCAGGAACCGGGTCGTTGTCGGATCGCTCTTTTTTCTCCTTGAGAATTTTCCCCTTGAGAGCCGACAAAAGAGCCATTCCCCCTCCCCCCCGATCGAGCCAATCGCCGCAACAACAACGGCCGACTCTGCCAGCGCCGCACGTCCGTTGCCTGATTGCTAAATAGTAAAGTGCAAGTCGTCGCCTATTGCCGGGCTGGCATCGGCAATTGAGCAGCCATGTTGAGGTCTTAATCCTTTGCGGTCTTTGGAATGGTAAAGAGATGGTTAACGGCTCTTGGCAAAGCTCTCGCCGGGCTCGAGAGCCCTTATCGGGCTCGGATGATGCCTCTCGGATCATGAGTGCGTCACGACTTGGATGACTTGGGGACACAGAGATGACTTGGGAATACGGACGGCGCATTGCGCCCGGCGTGGCAAGCGACTATGACAGGCTGGAGCGCGACGGTGGTCAGACACCGCTCGGGCCGGCGCCGTGCATGGCCGCCGCTCGGGGCTGTGCTGCCCGTCATTTGCGCGGCTTTGCTGCCTGGCATTGACGCGCTCATCGCGCGCCGAGGCCCGGCACCGGCCGACGGAGCAACCGCTGCACGACCGCTTGACCGGGCGCTCCATGAGCTTGTTTCTGTAGCCTTTCCAACGAGCCAACCATTCAACCGTTCAATCACTTCCGAGAGGCAATTCCCGACACCATGACTTTGCTGGTGATGAAATTCGGCGGCACGTCGGTGGCCGATCTCGAGCGCATCCGCCATGCCGCGGCCCACGTCAAGCGCGAGGTCGCGGCGGGCAATCGGCCAGCCGTCGTCGTCTCGGCCATGGCGGGCGAGACCAATCGGCTGGTGGCGCTCACGCGCGAGGCCTCGCCGCTCCACGACGCGCGCGAGTACGACACGGTCGTCTCCTCGGGCGAGCAGGTGACAACGGGTCTCATGGCCATTGTCTTGCAGTCCATGGGCATTCAGGCGCGCTCCTGGCAGGGCTGGCAAATCCCCATCGTCACCGACGACGCCCACGGCGCGGCCCGCATCAAGGAGGTGCCGGGAAATGAGCTGTTGCGCCGCATGGAGAGGGGCGAGGTGCCGGTGGTGGCGGGCTTTCAGGGGCTCGGGCCCGACAACCGGGTGACAACACTCGGGCGCGGCGGCTCGGACACGAGCGCCGTGGCGCTGGCGGCGGGGCTTGGGGCCGAGCGCTGCGACATCTATACCGACGTCGACGGCGTCTATACGACCGACCCAAGGATCGTCGCCCGGGCGCGGCGGCTCGAGCGCATCTCGTACGAGGAGATGCTGGAGATGGCCTCGCTCGGCGCCAAAGTGTTGCAGACGCGCTCGGTCGAGCTCGCCATGGTCAAGGGCGTGCGGCTCCAGGTGCGCTCGAGCTTTGATGACCCCGAGAGCGTGCCACCGGCCGGCAGCGACGCGCCCGCCCCGGGAACCCTGGTGTGCGATGAGGATGAGATCGTGGAAAAACAGATCGTAAGCGGCATTACATACGCCAAGGACGAAGCGCGCATTACGCTCGTCGAAGTCGCCGACAAGCCGGGCGTCGCGGCGGCCGTCTTCGGCCCCCTCGCCGAGGCCGGCATCAATGTCGATATGATCGTGCAAAGCGTCTCCGATGACGGCCGACATACCGACATCACGTTTACGGTGGCGGCGGCCGATCTCGACAAGACAATGAGCGCCCTCGAGGAGTTGCGCGCGCAGATCGGCTTCAAGGAGCTGCGCGGCACCACCGATGTCGTCAAGGTGTCGGTGATCGGCATCGGCATGCGCAGTCACGCAGGCGTCGCCGCCTCCATGTTCAAGGCGCTTGCTGAAAAGAGCATCAATATCCAGGCCATCTCGACGTCTGAGATCAAGATCAGCGTCCTCATCGATGCCGCCTATACCGAGCTCGCCGTGCGCACACTCCATTCGCTCTACGGCCTCGATGACCTCTGATCCCGCTGCAACGGGGCCGAACAGGCCACACTCATTGGCGGCGACACAATCGACGGCTGTGATCCCGGCGCCTCGAGGCCGCCCCCCGTGGGCCCCGTCAGCTTACCATTTGCTTACAAGACCGGTCAGCTAATCGTCATTCCGGCTCGATTATGAAGTGGGCGGTTGGCCGGTAGGTCCTGGCTCGCGCGCTCCCTCGTCGCAAGGGGTGGCCGTGTGGCAGGCCGACAGGCGGCGGCGTCGCAGCCTGTCACATGGCGCGGACGGGTCCGGGCCTCCTTCGTAAACGTGGCTTGCGCCAACCACCGGTCGCAGTTGCTCGAGACGCAGCCAACTCAGACGCGACTGCCTCAGACGCGACTGCCTCAGACGCAGCCACCTCAGATGCTGCCGCCTCAGATGCAGCCGCGTCAGGCGGTGTCGCGGTCCGTGGGCGTTGGTCATGCTACAAAAGCTAAACCAGAGTGCATCAGACGAAGCTGGCCAGCAGGTCGAAGTCTGGGATCTGCCGATACGGCTTTTTCATTGGGCCTTTGCGTGTCTCACACTGGCGGCGCTTCTCACCGGATTCTATGCCCCTGAATGGTGGCTCGACCGCCACCTTTTGATTGGTGCTGGGCTTGGAGGCCTCTTGGTCTTTCGCATTGTTTGGGGCTTTGCGGGAGGCCGTTTCGCCCGCTTCAGCAGCTTTGCCTATTCACCGCGCGCGCTTTTCACCCATCTGCGCCGGATGCTCTCCGGCGCCCCAGAACACCACCTCGGTCACAATCCCGCCGGTGCCATGATGGTATTCGCGCTTCTGCTGATGGTGGCCCTCATGGGAATTTCCGGCCTGCTTGCGCTGGGCGGCGTGGAGAAGGAGGGACCGCTCGCCTGGCTCGTCGATTTTGAGAGCGGCTGGCTCTCGCTTCGTCTGCATCGCTTTGGCGCCTATCTCATCGCAGCCATGCTCGTGCTTCATGTGGCGGGTGTCATTCTGCAATCACGCCTCGAGGGCCAGAACCTCGCCCGTGCCATGATCACCGGGCGCAAACGGCTCTTGAATGAGCACCTACCCCCAAGGATTCACAAGCAGCTCTCAAGGACGGATGTTGCGGCCCGCAACCGCAGCTCGGTGCGCCCGGGCCGCGCGCTCGCATTCGCTCTTTTCCTCATTCTCACCCTGGCAGCGTTTCTGGAGGCGCTCTCGGGCCTGCCAGTGCGCGGGGCGCGCGCACTCACGATGCCGGCGAGCTTCCGCTCCGAGTGCGGTGACTGCCACATGGCCTATCACCCCGCTCTGCTCCCGGCCGCCTCCTGGCGCGCCATCATGGATGGCCTCGAGGATCATTTCGGCGAGGACGCCACTCTTGACGAGGCGATCCGAGCCGAGATCGAGCGGGCGCTCATTGCCAACTCCGCCGAAACTTGGGACACAAAGGCCTCTCATTTCTTCCGCGTGGTCGATCCTGCCGAGCCGAAACGGATCACCCGCACCCCGGGCTGGCGCGCGCGCCACGCCGCCATTCCAGCCAAGGTCTTCAAACAGAAAAGCATCGCCTCGAAAAGCAACTGCGGGGCCTGTCATAGGGATGCCCGACGCGGCACCTTTGCGGATCGGCACATATCCATCCCCGCGCCCCGCCCGGGCAAAGAAATAGCAAAAGCATCCTCTAGCAACTCGGCAAAGGAAAGAACAAAATGACGAAAACTAGCCTACTTACCACCGCAACAGCTCTCTTGATGGCCATTGCCCTCGACACCGCTCAGGCCGGCCCGGCCCAAAAGGCCGTCCTTGAGCACTTTGCCGCTCTGGCCAAAAACGCCGATACGGGCTTTCAGGGGTTCTCCGCCGAGCGCGGAAAGAAGCTCTTTTTTGACCAGCATAGCGGTGGCAAGCCCGAAACCCCGTCTTGCACGACTTGCCATGGCACGGATCCGACGAAGAGCGGGCGAACCCGCGCTGGAAAGGAGATCAAGCCAATGGCGCTCTCGCGCACCCCCGAGCGCTTTTCCGACCTGAAGAAGGTTGAGAAGTGGTTCCGACGCAATTGCCGAAACGTCATGGGACGCGAATGCACACCCCTCGAGAAGGGCGATTTCATCACCTTCATGGCGAACCAGTAGGAGGACTTGAACATGTTGTTAAAACGTGGATTGAGACCTTTCGTGGCGTTGGCACTCTCACTGGCACTCTCTCTGGCGCTCGCCAGGGCGGACTTGGCTAGAGCCGGCAACGCGAAAAAGCGGGCTCCGGAAAAAGTCTTCAAGGAGGAATGCGGGGCATGCCATATGCCTTTTCCATCCTACTTTCTGCCCGCCGCATCCTGGCGCGCCATCATGAGCGGACTGGAGGATCATTTCGGCGAGGATGCCAGTCTCGACGAAGAGGTTCGAAAGGAACTCGAGCAATTCCTCGTTGACCATTCCGCCCGCTGGAAAGCGGGCAAGAACCCGCCCCTGCGCATCACCGAGTTGCGCTGGTTTCGTGGCGAGCATGGCTCAATGACGCGCTATCGCAAGCGCCTCTCAAAGCGGCTCGGACACGAGGTCAAAATGTCGGAATGCACGGCCTGTCATCGCGATGCTGAGCGGGGCTATTTCGACGACGACTGATCTACGCAGAGCCGAGTGCCTCCTTATCCGCGCGCGAGAAGAGCCGAATCGTACGCTCATCTCCGCGCGGGGCACCATCGCGATCAAGGGCGCACAGCTTTCTTCTCTTGGTTCTGCTAAGTTTGCTTAAATACAATTTTAAGTTGTGGTGTCTAAAGTCCTCCCTCACCGCCAGAGACCGCATCCCGCGGCATCACGGTTTGGGTGCGCGGGCAAACAAAGCGCGGTCTGGAATGCTTGGTGCGCAAGGCAAGCCCTGCCCTGATGCGTGCCTACGGCCACACGGCTCATTTGAGCACGCCGACCCAGTGAGGGTGACATGTATCGAGTACGAGTGCGGGCCCTGGGGCTCGCCACCATCGCACTGGCTGCCATTGCCACACCGCCCGCGGGCTCGAGGGCAGCAGATTTGCCGCCCGTGCTCGCGGGCCCGCGGCCTACGGACCCGCCCCCGGCGCTCGCGGGCCCGACGGCGGCGGAAACACGGCCATGGGGCGGTTTCTGGGTCGGCGCCTTTGCAGGCGCCATGCAAACGAGCGCTGATGCAATCGTCAGTAGCCACTCACCCGGCTTCTCTGGCGCCCTCAATGCCGGGGTCGTCCCGAATGCGTTCTCTGCGGCGGCGCTTTCCTATCCGCTCGGTCTCGCCTTTGGCTATGACTACCAGAGCGGGTCGTTTGTCTATGGCGTGCTGGCCGATGTGTCCAGCGGGCTCAGCCTCGGCGACAGCTACGACTTCGTGGGCGGCGCGCCCTTCGGCCTGCCATCCGCCCACAGCACGTTTACGACCGAAATCAGCCGAATCGGCACCATGCGCGCGCGCGCCGGGCTCCTGTTGGGAAGCGACTTTCTCGCCTATGTCACCGCGGGCCTCGCCTGGGCCCAGGTGGAGGAGCGGTTCCACCTCGTGGCCGATCCCGCGACATCGGGCGATTTCGCGGGCGCAGAAAGGGGGCTCAAGCTGGGCTGGAGTGTGGGCGCGGGGCTCGAGCTTGCGGTGACCGAACAGTTCTCACTCGAGGCCGAAGCGCTCTATATCGACCTCGGCACCAGGACTGTCGCCCTTAGCGACCCACTGTTTCCGGGCGAGGGGCTCGACTACGACGTCGCCGAGGCCGGCTATTCGTTTCGCCTTGGCGTGAAATATCGCTTCAGCTTGGACGGGGTCTTTGGAGGAAGCTCCGGCAACTCCGGCGACGACGATCCCTTCGATCTGCCACCCGCAGAACCCTACGAGCTGCCGAGGCCGCTCAAATAGCGATCGCCCCCAGGGTGCGCGAGCAATGCGCGCGCAACAGACTCGTGCCTGCCCGATTCCTGCCGGCTCAGCTGTGCGGCGGCCTGCGAATTGGTAAGGCGATGTCATTGCCCCGCGGCGCCACCTGCCTCAAGAGGGGCGGCTTGTCATAGCCGAGCACCTGGGCGCAGCGCTTGGGCAGGCCCGCAAGTGTCAAGGGTGGGCGCGGCTTTCTCTTTTTCTTCTTTTTCTTGGCCGCCTTCGGCTTCCGGGTGAGCAACTTGAACCAGTGCGCGAGCTCCTTGTCACACCTGGGCTCAGTAGGCGGGGCGGCCTGGGCACGACAGCCGGCGACACCTGGCGGGCAGCGCAAGCGCACATGGAAGTGGTAATAATGCCCCCAGAAGGGGCGGATCTTGGCGAGCCAATGCTTGTCGGGCCCGGCCGCCTCGCAAAGCGCCTTCTTGATGGCGGGATGAACGAAAATGCGCTCCACCTCGGGCCGGCTCACGGCGCGCTTGAGGAGACGCACGTGGGCGGGCGTCCAGACCTTCCTGTTGACGCGCGTGGCCGAGGCCAGCATCGAGGTTGCCGAAATCGTCTCGCGCTCCTTGCGTGTGAGCACGCGCGGCGGCATGGGGGTGAGCCAGACGTCGGCGTCAAGCCCCACCTGATGGCTGCGATGGCCGCTGAGCATGGGCCCACCGCGCGGCTGGGCGAGATCGCCGATGAGTAGCCCGGGCCAGCCGTCCTTCGCCTTGGCCTCGCGGGCCAGCCATTTGAGATAACGAATGAGCGTCGGGTGGCCCCAGGCGCGGTTGCGCGACGGGCGCATCACCTGCCAGGCATCGCCAGTCGCGGGCATCTCCTCCGCACCGGCAAGGCAGCCGCGCGTGTAAAACCCGATGGCGCGCGGCTTCATGGGCGCCGCCTTGAGGACGAAGCCAAACTGCTTGCGCGCCGGAATGAGGTTCGGAAAGGCGTCTTCCTGCGCCCGGGCCCCGCCAGCCATCGCAACCAACGCAATCGAGGCGACCGACGCGACCAACGAGAGCGACAAAATCGGCAAAAGCGACAAAAAACCGATCGCGGCCCGCAGCAAAGCCATTTCTCCGCTCTCCTCCCAACGCCTGCTCGCCTTCCCAACGCCTGCTTGCCTTCCCAACGCCTGCTCGCCTTCCCAACGCCTGCTCGCCTTCCCAACGCCTGCTCGCCTTCCCAACACCAGCTCGCCTTCCCGCCGCCTGCTCGCCGACCCGGCCGTTGGCCAACGCACGGCAAGACGAAACGAGAGCCACTCATCGCGCCCCGTGCTCGAGCCGCCATCGCTCCTCCCGCACCCGAATATCGGCCAAAATG
>WGBL01000200.1 GCA_015494375.1 Hyphomicrobiales bacterium
CCGCCGATCTCGCCAATGAGGATAATCCCCTCGGTTTCAGGGTGGGCCCAGAAAAGCTCGAGGCATTCGACAAAGCCGATGCCATGAATGGGATCGCCGCCGACCCCGATGGTCGTCGACTGCCCGAGCCCGAGGGCCGTGGTCTCGGCGACGATCTCGCTTGTGAGTGAGGCCGAGCGCGAGGCGATGCCGATGCGCCCCCGCGCGGCGTGGATCGTGGCCATGACCCCGATCTTGCAGATATCGGGGGCAAGCACACCCTGGCTGTTGGGCCCGACGAGTGTCGTCCTGGCGCCTTTGAGCGCGGCGCGGACGCGCACCATGTCGAGAACCGGCACCCGCTCGGTCACACAGACAACGAGCGGCACCTCGGCCTCGATCGCCTCGATCATGGCCTCTGCGGCATGCGGGGGCGGCACGAATATGATGCTCGCATTGGCGCCCGTCTCCGCCACCGCCTCGCGCACACGATCGAAGATCGGCCGGTCGAGGTGCCGGCGCCCGCCCTTGCCCGGCCGCACACCGGCGACGAGCTCGGTCCCGTAGGCCATCATCTCGCGCGCGTGAAATGTGCCGAGCCGGCCCGTCATGCCCTGACAGATGACCTTTGTTTCGCGATCGACAAGGACACTCACGCCGCTGCCTCCCCCTTGGCGATCCGCACCACTTCGGCAACGGCCGCGGCCATGTCCGGGGCGTTGGTATAGTCGACCCCGCAATTGCCGAGCACCGTATGGGCGAAATCGGCATGATTGCCGGCAAAGCGCAGGACAATAGGCAGGCGTCGCCCGCTTCGCGCAAGCGCGATGCCGAGACCTTCGGCCACCGTGTCGCAGCGGGTAAGCCCCCCGCCATGGATGTTGACGAGAAGGGCCTCGACACTCGGGTTCTCAAGCACGAGCGCAATGCCGCGCGCCATCTGCAGACTGGTTGCCACCGGCCGAATGTCCATGAAATTGGCCGGTCGCCCGCCGGCGTCGCAAAGCATGTCGAGCGTCGCCAGCGCCAGCCCCGCCCCGTTGACCACCACGCCGATGTTGCCCGTCATCTCAATGAAGTTGATCTCATGGCGCGCAGCCTCGAGCTCGACGGGCCCAAGCGCGCCTGCCTCGCCGAGCGGCACCGCTTCAGGCTGGCGGAACTGGGCGTTGTCATCGAGCGCAATCTTGGCGTCGACCACCACGAAGCGACCGTCGCCCGTGCGCGCAAGCGGGTTGATTTCGATCAGGCTGGCATCGCGCTCGACAAAGCCGCGGGCGAGATTGGCCATCATCTCGGCCAGCGATTGCGCCTCTTGGCCCTTGAGCCCGAGCCCCCTGACAAACGACGAAAAATCATCGGCTCCAATGGGTGCGGGCCAGCCCAGAATCTGGCGCACAAGCTCGCCCGAGCCCTGACGCGCTCTGAGGTCGATGCCACGCCCCCCCGACTTCGCACCAAGCGCCACGAGCTTGGCTTCGGCATGATCGAGCACGATGGCGATATAATACTCATGCGCAATGGCAATGGCCTCTTCGACGAGCACCTTGCGCACCACTTCGCCCCTGGGGCCGGTCTGGCTGGTCACGAGTGGGCGATGGAGCAGCGCCTCGGCCATCTCCGCCACCTGATCGGGCGATTGCGCCCAGCGAATGCCGCCGGCTCTGGCGCGCGCGCCGGCATGAATCTGCGCCTTCACATAATACCCATCGCCGGGCAGCGCCTGGGCGATGGCCCGCGCCTCCTCGCCCGAAAGTGCCACGCCGCCCTTGGGCAACGGCAGCGCATAATCCGCCAGCAACGCTTTGGCCTGGTATTCGTGAAGAAACATTGCACGCAATCCGGCGCTGTCGGGATTTGCGGGATGGGGGCCGGTTCCCCGTTCTCGCAAACCTCAGGTCATGCAATCCATTCTAGCCGGCAATCCCCTGCAGTCGAGCGCTCATTTGCCGCGCACTGTGCCATCTTACCTCCGGCAAGGTGCGCCCCTCCCCGTCAACCATCAGTGCATGACCGAATGGAGCCGAGGCAGGCGCCGGCCCCTTGCGAAATCATTTGCGAGTCCTGGTGCCGCTTCTGGGCCAGTGTCCCGGGCGAGCTGCGTTGCGTCGGCATCTGTTGCCCCTCCGACACACACCTCTCATGATCGCCCCGACCCCCATTGCACAGTCCCACGCCTTTTGGGATAAGAAATCACGCGACGGCCGGGTCGAGGGGCAACACGGGGGTAGGGCAAGACCTCAGAGGTGGCAACGCCAGGTCGACCGGCAACGGGGGCAACACCAGGCCGACAGGCACCCGGGACGGAACCAATAAGAAGCCGCCTGGGGCCAAGAGCAGGGGAGCCTGGGGAGCAAGAAAAAGGAGATCGAGAAAGGAAGGAACGAAACCGGTGATGTGATCACAGCGAACCTATCGTCCCACTCGACACGCACCTCTGCAGGGCGGGGGTGGAAGCTCTGCACAGCGGCAAGAGAGGAGCGGCGAGAGAGCAGCAGCAAGGCGGAAAAAAAGCCGGCCCGGTTTTCCCGGACCGGCCTTTTCA
>WGBL01000201.1 GCA_015494375.1 Hyphomicrobiales bacterium
CACCACCACACCGAGCAGCTTGCCGCTCGCCTGCTCGAATCCCTTGGCGCACAGCACAACGGGCGTCTCAGGGGCGAGCACCGCCGCGAGCCCCCTTGCGAGGCGGCGGGTGTGCTGGGCGGGGACGACGAGGAGCACGATTTCAGGCGCGCCGATCTCCGAAAGGGTATGGGTTGCGCGGATTGCGGGCGCGAGCGGGACACCCGCGAGATAGCGCTCATTGCGGTGGTGGCGGTTGATCTCGTCGGCCACCTCGGGCTCGTGGGCCCACAACACAACGTCATGGCCGCGGGCGGCGAGCGTTTGGGCGAGCGCCGTTCCCCAGGCGCCGGCACCGATGATGGCGATCTCGCATGACTCGCACGACTCGTGTGGCATGATGGCTGTCCGCTTGCTGGCCTGCGTTGGACGTTGGAGGTGCCTGCCCCGTCGCCGCAAGCAATAGTGCTCCACGTCACTCTGGCAACCTCTCGATCGTCGCTATAGCAACCTCTGGATCGCTGCCCTGCCAATCTGGAGCGCTGCCCTCCCAAGGGGTGCACCCTGGCGGCCCCCGACCACTCAGGCCTTGACGCCCGCGCCGATGGCCGGCGCCGCCGCGGGGTCGAGCGGCCAGCGGGCGCGCGCCCGAACATCGAGAGGATCGCTGCAACCTTGCGCGAGGCGCTCGGCACCCGCCCAGGCGATCATGGCGCCATTGTCGCTGCACAGCGCAATGGGCGGCCTGTAGAAGTGATAGCCGCGGGCGCGGCACAGCGCGCTGAGCGCTGCGGCCAAGGCCTCGTTTGCAGCAACGCCCCCGGACGCGACCAGGCAGCGTGCGGCACCATCGCCAAGGGCCTTTTCATAACGCTTTTCATAGATCGCCATGGCGCGGGTCACCCGGTCCGTGACCGTCTCGACAACGGCGGCTTCGAACGAGGCGCAGATGTCGGCACGATCGCGCGCGTTGAGCGGCGCGAGTGCCTCGGCCTTCTGACGGACAGCCGTCTTGAGCCCGGCAAATGAGAAATGCGGCTCCGGCCGGCCGCGCATCGGGCGCGGGAACGAAAAACGGGTGCCATCGCCCTCACGCGCCAATTGCGCGACGGCAGGGCCGCCCGGATAGCCAAGGCCAAGGAGCCGCGCGGTCTTGTCGAACGCCTCGCCGAGGGCGTCGTCGAGGGTGGTGCCGAGCCGCGCATATCGGCCGACGCCCTCGACAACAAGAAGCTGGGTATGGCCGCCCGAGACGAGCAACAAAAGATAAGGCGGCCTGAGCCCCGCCGTAAGGCCCGGCGTGAGCGCATGGGCCTCGAGGTGATTGACGGCGATGAGCGGCTTTTCGTGAACGAGCGCGATGGCCTTGGCGGTGGTGAGCCCGACCATGAGCCCGCCGATGAGGCCGGGGCCGGCGGTGGCGGCAACGGCTGTCAGGTCCGCAAAACCAATGCCCGCATCCGCGAGCGCCCTGGCGATGAGCCGATCGAGGACCTCGACATGGGCGCGGGCGGCGATCTCGGGCACGACACCGCCAAAGGCGCGATGGGCCTCGACCTGTGAGCGCACGAGATTGGAGAGGATGGCGCCCGCGCCTGCGGCCGAACGCGTGACGACGGCGGCCGCCGTCTCGTCACAGCTCGTCTCGATGCCGAGGACAAGCACGTCGCGCTCGGCTCTATTGGTCGCGTGTTTTTCGTTCGATTCGAACGCCATCGTCAGCATTTCATCTGTTGTGGCTTGCATGTGGCCGTTCTAGCGGGCATGGATGCCCGTGGCCAGTGGCGCGGCGCCTTGGCGCGCCCCCCTGCCCGGCCCCAGTTGGAGAGGCCACTCGGAGGATCCCAGGTGGAAAACCAACTCGGCGCGTCCGATTGAAAAGCCCAATTGGGGGCCTCGCTGGGGCCCCCTTCGAAGCGTGCGGTTGAAGAGCCAAGTTGGAGTTGGCGGCCTCGCTGCAAAGCGCACCAGGACAACGCCCACCAGGACAGCACCCACCAGGACAGCGCGTGATGACCATCGACAAGCCCCTTCGCATCGGCACCCGTGGCAGCCCGCTCGCCCTCAAACAGGCCGAGGAGGTGTGCGCGCGCCTCATCGCCGCCCATGATCTCGCACCCGACGCGGTCGAGATGGTCGTTATCAAGACCTCGGGCGACCGAATTCAGGACCGCCCGCTCCGTGATGTGGGTGGCAAGGGGCTGTTCACCAAGGAGATCGAGGAAGCGCTCCTTGATGGCCGCATCGATCTCGCGGTGCACTCCATGAAAGACGTCGAGACGCGGCTGCCCGAGGGCTTGGCGATCGCGGCCATCCTGCCGCGCGAGGATGTGCGCGACGGCTTTCTCTCGCGCACTGCCGAAAGTCTTGCCGCCTTGCCCGGAGGCGGCGTTGTGGGGACCGCCTCGCTGCGCCGCCAGGCTCAGGTGAGGCGGCTGCGGCCCGATCTCGAGGTGGTGAGTCTCAGGGGCAATGTCGAGACCCGGCTGCGCAAGCTCGAGGAAGGCGTCGTCGATGCCACCTTCCTGGCCGCAGCCGGGCTCAATCGCCTAGGGCTCGCTGGGCACATCACGGCGCATATGCTGGTCGAGGACATGCTGCCCGCAGTGGCGCAAGGGGCCGTCGGCATCGAGGTGCGGGGCGACGACGAGGCGGTGCGGGCGCTGCTCGCCCCCCTCAACGATCGCTCGAGCGAGGTGTGTGTGTGCGCCGAGCGCGCCTTTCTCGCCCGCCTCGACGGCTCGTGCCGCACGCCCATTGCCGCCCTTGCGGTGCTCGAGGGCGCCGAGCTCTGGCTGCGCGGTGAAATCTTGAGCCCCGACGGCGCCATCCACCATGGCACCGAGCGGCGCGGGCCCGTGTCCGAGGCGACGCGCCTTGGCGAGGACGCGGCTGAAGAGCTCATCGGGCAGGCCGGCCCCGATTTCTTCTCGGCGCTCCGATGAGCTCGGATGAGCTCGGATGAGCTCGGATAAACTCGGATGAACTCGGATGAACTCGGATGAGGTCGGATGAGCTCGGATGAGCTGGCTCTTATGAGCTGGGACAAGCGCTGGGATCAGCTCCGACAAGATCCGTGCGGCGGCTCAATGCTCTGCCGATGTGTCATCGAGGATACACCGCCATGCGTCTGCTGGTGACGCGACCAAACCCCGATGCCAAGGAGACCGCCGAAGCGCTCAGACGGGCGGGCCATGAGGTGGTTCTCTCGCCCCTTGCCGAGGTCGTGTTTTGTGTTCCCGAAGGTCCCGAGGGGTTATCACTTGAAGGCGTGCAAGGGCTGATCGCCACAAGCCGCAACGGCCTGCG
>WGBL01000202.1 GCA_015494375.1 Hyphomicrobiales bacterium
AGCGAATATTGACCAGCGCCTCGGTGAGCGGCATGTAGCCGGTCTCGGGCGGGCCGTGAAGCAGGGTCACCTCGTCATCATCCTCGAGCATACCCCGATAATATTGCTCGAACACCCAGCCCACGCCCCGCATGCCCAGATCGGCGAGCTCGGCGGCTCTGAGCGCGCCCATGCTGGCGGCACCGAGCACAGTCACACCTTGAGAGAGCGCCCAGAGGATTTCCTTGTGCCAGACCGATCGCGTGGTCTCGAAATAGCCGTCGATGATCCCGATCACGCGGGCGCCGTCACGCACCGCTCGAACCACGTCGCCCGCCTCTACAGGCGGAGCGAACCGAACCTCGGGCCATGCGCTCTTGTCCATCCCATAGATGGAAGGCCCCGCAAACACGATCGCGCCTGTGCTCAGCGCCGCATTCCGGATATCGCGCCTTTCAGCGTCAGCCTTATCGGTGCTTTTTGGCATGGCCGCGCAATACCCCCGTTGATCAATCCGCCAGTCCCTCCCCGCACGCCTCGCCGATCACTATTGGATTTGAACCATCTTTATTGACTGGATCGCCCTTGGCCAAGGCTCAAGGGTTGAACAACATTTGTTCAGCACAATTCTCACACAACTCACACCACGCCGAGTTTGGCGCGAAGGCGCGGCCCGGGCTCATAGCCCGGGTCGTCGTGGGGCGCCTCGAGTCCCGGGATCACCACCCTGACGACAGCAATATCGGGCATCTCGGGCTTGCTCAGGTTGACGGCAACGATTTCTTCGACGCCGACCTTTTGCAGCCGCGCCAGCACCTCACGCAATTCCGCGTCATAGGTGGGGGCATTGATGGCTGCTGGCCATTGGGGAACGCTTGTCGGGATCTCATCGATCTGCAGGCTTTTGCGGATGCGATCGGCAAAATCCCTGTCGATCATGTAGTGCTCGGCCAGAAGGTCATCGCGGGCGCCGCTGATGAGTGTCAGCCGGTCCTGCGCCGCCTCGGTGATGGCGCGCGACATGGCGATGGCGGGCTCGGTGTGACAGCCCGAGCCCACGGTCGCCCGTGTCGTCGATTTGCTCGCCGCCAGGGGCTCCCAGAGCAAGGCGAAGCAGACTGGCAAGCCGACATCGCTGGTGATATCCCAGACGTGGACCTCAAGCCCCTTGTCGGCGATGATCCGGCTGAGCGCGCGCGCCTCCTCGAACGGAACCTGGTCGAGATCGATGCGCACAAACCTTTGATGCACCTCGAAGAGGTAGTGAAAGAGGGCGACGGCATCGCGCTCAACGACCTCGAAAATGGCATGGCTCAGGGCTTCGAGGATATTGTTGCCCGAGGCAAGCCCATTGGAGCTGCGCGGAAAATAGCCGACACCATCGGGCCGCGGCAGGCTGTAGTCGTTGTGAACGAGCTCATAAGGCAGCCAGACGGGCCGCGCCGCCATCAGGTCGAACCCCTCGATCCAGAGGATCGGCACGGTTTCGCTGTAATCGGTGCCGGCGAGCTTGGGCAGGCGCGCGGTATCGATGACGTGGGCGCGCTGGCGCAGCTCTCGCTCACTTGTCAGGATGACCGGCAGATCGATGTTCTCGGCGACATGGGATTCGATCGATTCCATGATGCCCGAGACCTTGGCCGCGGCCACGCTCACGCCCTTTCCGGTCGAGACCGAAACCGACTTTGAGTTGGGGCGCACGACATTGATGACGGGGATGGTGAGGCGGTCGAGGCCGGTGACATTGGCGATACGGGTGATGCCGAATGCGCCGAGGCGCGGCAGTAGCGCGGCCAGTGTCTCCTCGGGAGGGCGCGAGCGCACGGTGCCGCCGTAATGGTGTCGCGGTCCGGCGTCCTTGGCGTCGGGATGGATGAACTGCGGCTTCATGACCCCGGTGACCCCGGCTCCCCGCGAGAATTGATCGACGACCGAGCTCAAGACGCCGCCCCTTGGGCCAACAAGCGACCTTTGCTGCGGCTTTGCGCCTGTTAACCCGCAAGTTCGGCTGACACACAATGGATGCCGTTTACGAGTTTGCGAGCCTTATGACGAAAAGTGGTCCGATTGTCTCGGAGCTCGACAACACGAAAAAAGCATTCCTCCCGAAGCGGCCGCTTTGAGAAGAACGCTCTATGGTTTTGTTGAAGAAAGCGCTCGGCTCCTGATGCACCTCAAAGCATTCATAAGGTGCCCCCGAAAGAGCCGAGCGCCATTTGTTAAGTTGTTAAGCTGTCGCGCTAACCTTGCCGCAGACCTGGGTTGGCGTCACAGCCTTCGGGCTGATCTTGCCGCAGACCTGGGTTGGCGTCACAGCCTTCGGGCTGATCTTGCCGCAGACCTGGGTTGGTGTCACAGCCTTCGGGCTGATCTTGCCGCAGACCTGCGTTGGTGCGTTCACAACCGGAAAATAAGTCGCAACGCTTGTCACATTATCAGAACGTTTACTTAACCCTGCGGTTGTTAGCATCCTTGTTCTCCCCATTAACCATTTTCTTGTAGAAAACGTTCTTAACATGAAAATTAACGATGTCAAAGGTGGGTTGCAGTTGGCCTCCAACACTCCAGCTAGGACGATGATGGCGTGTGTCTTGAGTGCCGATGCACACGGCTTTTCTCAACGCATGCTGCGCAACGAGCGCGTCACCATTGATGCGCTGTTGGCGAGCCGGCAGATTTTCAAGCGGGTCATCGCCTCGCACAACGGCACAATCATCGACATGGCGGGGGACAATGTGCTCGCCCATTTCCCTTCCAGTAGAGGCGCTCTCGATTGCTCGCTCAGCATTCAGCGCACATTGCGGGCGCGAGAGAATTCGGGCGAGTCGCCGCATTTGCCATTTCGTATCGGGCTTTGCGCAGGCGAGATATGGTTTGGTCAGGAAAACGGGCGCCGCACCATCTATGGCAATGCGGTCAATCGCGCCTCTCGCATACAATCGCTGGCCGGGCCACATAAGGTCGCGATTACACTTGAAATTTACAATGAGCTTCGCGAACTTTGCGAGAGTTACGCGGCAAATGAGATTGGAGGGCCTGGAAAACCTGGAGAACCCCCGATCCGAGCGATTGAGCTCGATCCGAGCACAGTTCTGAGCAAGCCGAACACACGACCGGCTCGATTACCATCCAGCGCGCGGCTTCGCGTGCCTCCATCAGTGATCATTGTTCCGTCAGCCCGAATTGGCAGGGCGCGCGGCACGCAGATCGTACTGGCATTCGTCGAGTCACTGGTTTCGCGGTCCTTTACAGTTCGAGTTGGTGAAACTGTGCCCGATTTAGGACGCTGCTTGCCGTCGATGCTGCGCAACGACCGTCCTCGAGACGATTATTTCATTCTTGTGGGAGAATCGGCAAAGAAGCGAGATCATATTTCGGTCTACCTGTACAGCACGCTCGAGGAACGTTTTGTTTTCTCGCGCTTTTTCTGCTCGCAGCCGCCTGAGCAGTTGAGTGCGGGAATTGCGACGACGAGCGAGCTTATCGGTGAAACCATTGAGCGCTGTGAAGCGCACTCAGGACCAATACGGAATCTAAGAGCGCAAGGGAGCTTTCGAACTTATCTTGCTGCGAAGCAACTGATTCACTCGTTTACCCAGGAGGGCACTCTTAAGGGGATACAACTCCTCAAGAAGGCGCTGGAAATCGATCCGGAATTCCCGCGAGCCCACTCCCTGCTAGGCAAAGCCTATAGTATTGCTTGGCGGTTTGATTGGCCGACCGATTCTACCGATCCCCAGAAAGTCGCGATTGATCATACATATAGAGCGGTCCGCCTGGATCCCACCGACGCTGTTTGCGAAGCGGAGCATGGGTTCACACTCCTCTGGGGGCGCGAACATGAGCGCTCGCTGATCAGCTGCCACAGGGCACTTCAAATGGACCCGAATAATTCGACGATCGCAGCGGACGTCGGAATGATCTACAGCTACCTCAAAGAAAAGAAGAAGGCGATTGAGGTACTAGAAAACTCGCTCAAGTTGGACTGTTTCAACCCAGATTATCGGCTGTGGTCACTTGGTAACGCCTATCATGCAGAACGCAATTACGAAAAGGCCATGGCGGCGCTCTTAAAGATGCGCGATCCTTCACAGTCGTACCGCCTCTTGGCCGTATGCTCAATCCACTTGGGTCAAAACCCGACTCCCTATGTGCAGAAAATCCTCGAGCAACAGCCGACGTTCTCGGTACGCCGCTGGGTCGATATTCAGCCCCTTGAAGACCAAGAAGAAGCCGAGGAGTTTGCCGACGACCTATTACGCGCGGGCTTACCCAAATAAGAGCCAGAGGCGTATTCAGCCAAGCCAACCAAAGCCAAGTGAGCCATGCCAGTGCCAGCCTCGACTGCCACCGACAACCCGATCGCCGAGCCCGCCGAGCGAGCTGCTCGGACAACCACGGGTCAGACAAGCCCTGTTCGGACAGCCACCGCTCGGATCACAAGAGAGGCCCCCGATTGTCCCCACGGCCCCGAGCTTCTCGCGCGGGCACAACTCTTTGATGAGCTTTCGCCAAAGGTGCGCGCACGCTTTGCGGCCCTTGCGACTCTCAAGACGTATCCGCGCGACAAGTTGCTCTTTGATCAGCACCAGGCGGGTGATGCGCTCTATGTGGTGGTGAGCGGCCGGGTCGAGATCAGCTTTATTGGCATGTCAGGCCGAAAGCTGGTGCTCAACTACATGGGGCCCGGCGATGTCTTCGGCGAGATCGCCCTACTCGACGGCGGCCCGCGCACCGCCTCGGCGACGACCGTCGAGCCATCCGAGCTCTACCGCATCGCCCGCACCGATGCGCTCGATCTCATCGCCTCGGATCGCGAGGTTGCGGTGGAGCTCATTCATGTGCTCTGTCAGCGCCTGAGGTGGGTTAACGCCCAGTTCGAGGATCGTGCGCTTCTGCCGATCCCCGCACGCACGGCCAAGAAGCTGCTGATTCTGGTGGAGCGTCTGGGCGTCCGTGATGGCCGGCTTGCACTCTCGCAAAGCGACCTTGCCGATATGGTGGGCGCCACGCGCGAGAGCATCAACCGCACCCTCGCCCATTGGCGCGCGCGCGGCTGGATCGCGCTCGCCCGCGGTCAGATTACCGTGCGGGATCGCAAGGCCCTTGCAACGCTCGTCGATGAAGCGATGTTCGCCCCGCGCAATTGACCGGGCGTCCCCTCTTGCCCGGCATCCCTTTGCCGGGCAGCTCTCGCCCTGCACTCATGTGCGGACCGCCTCTCGCCCACGTCCCATCGGCCCGGCCATCAACTTATTGCACCAACGAGGCCAATGAGCGTGAGCACCATCAGCAGAAGCAGTGTGTAACTGCGAAACCGCTCGGGCTCTGTTGTCAGAAAACGCCGGCCGCCGAGCCAAAGTCCGAGCGCCAGCACCGGGAGCGCCAGGCCGCTCAAATGGAAAACCTCCGGTGTTATGAGCTCGCGCCCCCAGAAAAGCGCGAGAGCGTAGAGGTCGCCGATCAGTAGGTAGGCAATCAGCGTCGCGCGGAAAAGCGGTGGCGGGCTGGCATTGGCCGCCAGGAAAAGCACGAGCGGAAGCCCGCCAAGCGCCGCAGCGCCATTGGCAAGGCCCGATGCGAGGCCTGCGACAAGAGTGCGGGAAAGGCTTGCGGAGCCGGCAAACCGCACCCCGGATAGAAGGAGGAGGCTTGCGAGCAATATGGCAAGGAGCAGCGCCGGTCGCATGACCTCGGCGGGCAGGACGACGAGCAACATAACGCCCATGGGATTGCCGAGCGCTGCGCCCAAGAGAAGGAGGGCAAGCAACCGCCAATCGAGCGCCCGCCAGACGCGAGGGAGCTGGCCGAGGCTCGCGGCAATCTCGAGCAGCATGGCGAGCGGCACAACCGTGCTCGGTGCGAGGCGAAATGTGAGCCCCACCATGAGGATGGCCGAGAGCCCGAAGCCGGAAAAGCCGCGCGCGAGCCCTGCGACAAAGACGAAAGCTGCGAGCAGCAAGAGCTCCCCGAGCCCCATCCCTGGGAGCGATACGGCCATTCTTTGTGCCTGCTGCAATTTCGTTCCGGTGCCACTCTGCTGTGCTTCCGGCACCGTTCCAATGCCGCTCCGGCATCATACCGTCGCGCCAAACCATGCCGCACAAAACGATCGAGCCGCACCCACTGATGGCAAATCGCGAAACGGCATGGCCCTCATGCGGCATTGGTGTGTTTGTACTTCTCGAGCAGCCGATGGGGCTTCTTGAGCGCATCGCGGCGGAACGGATCACCAAGCTCGCGCGTGACCATGATCTCGAGCACGGTCGTCTTGCCATCCTTCTGGGCGGCGCATGCGGCCTCGAGCGCCTCCCCCACATCGCCCAGCGCCTCGATGCGCACCCCCTCGGCGCCCATCGCCCGCGCGATCTCGGCAAAGCTCGGGTTCTCGAGATCGACGCCCACAAAGCGGGTGCCATAGAAATCCACCTGGTTCTTTTTCTCCGCCCCCCACTGCTCATTGTTGAAGACAACGGCCGTAACGGGGATGCGCTCGCGCACACAGGTGAGGATTTCACCAAAGCTCATCGCCCAGGCGCCATCGCCCACATAAGCGACCGCGGGGCGCTCGGGCGCCGCCACCTTGGCGCCGATGATTGCGGGAAAGGCATAGCCGCAGTTGCCAAAGCTCATGGCGGCGAAAAAGCTCGGCGCCCGCTCAAAGCGCAGATAGCTGTTCGACACCGAGCAGATGTTGCCGATATCGGTGGAGACCATGGCATCGCCGGGCAGCGCTTTCTCGAGCGCACGGAGCACCTGGCGCGGATGGAGCCGCGCCGAGCCTTCGGCCACCTTTTGGCTCCAGGGATCCTTCTCGGCCTGCCACGAAGTGAGCTCGCTCTCCCAGGCCTCTTTCTCGGCAGCGATGCGTGCGCGGCGCTCATCGGCATTAGCACGGCAGGCGAGCTCGCGGTTGGCGAGACGCTCATTGAGCGCCACGGCGGCCGCCCGGGCGTCGCCACAGACGGCGACCGAGACGGGCTTGACGAGGCCGAGCACACGATGGTCGCTGTCGATTTGGATGATCTTGGCGTCCTTGGGCCAATAGTCGAGGCCATGCTGAGGCAGCGTGCCGAAAGGCCCAAGTCGGGTGCCAAGCGCAAGCACCACATCGGCGTCGCGAATGAGCTTCATGGCCGCTTTCGAGCCCTGATACCCGAGCGGGCCGCACCAGAGGGGGTGGCTTGCGGGAAAGCTGTCGTTATGGAGATAGCTGTTGACGACGGGCGCCTCGAGCAGCTCGGCAAGCGCGACGGTCGCCTCCGTGGCATCGGCAAAGATAACACCGCCGCCCGCAAGTATGACGGGAAAGCGCGCTTCGGCCAAAATCGCCGCCGCCTCATCGAGGCTCTCACTGTCGCCGGGCCCGCGTCTGATGATGCGCGGCGTTGGGATCTCGACGTCGACCTCGCCATAAAAGAAATCGCGCGGAATATTGACCTGGGTGGGACCGCGCTCGGCCTGGGCCATATCGAAGGCGCGCCCCGTAAGCTCTGCCATGCGTGCAGGGCCCGTCACATGGGCCTGGTATTTGGTGATTTTCGAGAAGATCGGCAGCTGCTCGGTCTCCTGAAAGCCGCCGAGGCCGATGGTTGTCGAGCCCGTCTCGGGTGTTATGGCAACGACGGGTGTGTGCGCCCAGTAGGCCGCGGCAATGGCGGTCACAAAATTGGTGATGCCGGGGCCGTTCTGGCCGATGCAGACACCGGTACGACCCGAGGCGCGGGCATAGCCGTCGGCCATGTGCGCAGCGCCCTGCTCGTGAACCGTTGGGATGAAGCGGATGCCGGCGGTGGGGAAAAGGTCGAGGGCGTCCATATAGGCCGAGCCGACGATCCCGAATACGTTGCGCACGCCATAGGCGACAAGTGTCTCGACAAAGGCTTCACTGGCGGACATGCGGGTCATGGCGGTCGTCCTTTGGGGCTGGCGATCTTGTGGGTTGGCGATTGTGGGAAGAGATAGAAAAGAAAGGTAGCGGGTTGACCGATTGCCGCCGAATTGATGGCGAGGGTAATCTTCCTCCTACAAGAGCGAGCTCCTTCGGCTTGCCGGGCCCGGGCCATCGCCATTAATTGCGACGACTTGGGTCTTCGCATCAGACGTCGAGCACCGCCTCGGGCGCGACATAGTCATAGCCATGTGCGTCGGCCACCGCTTTGTAGGTGACCTTGCCATCATGGACATTAAGCCCGGCACGCAAATGCGGATCCTCCTTGAGCGCCTGCCGCCAACCCTTGTCGGCAAGCGCCAGAACGAACGGCAGTGTTGCGTTGTTGAGGGCATAGGTCGAGGTCTTGGGCACCGCGCCCGGCATGTTGGTGACGCAGTAGTGGATGACGTCATCGACGACATAGGTCGGCTCGTCGTGGGTGGTGGGCCGTGAGGTCTCGGCGCTGCCGCCCTGATCGATGGCCACATCGACAATCACCGAGCCCGCCTTCATGCGCTTTACGAGCTCGGCGGTAATCAGCTTCGGTGCCGCGGCTCCCGGTATGAGCACGCCCGAGATCACGAGATCGGCGGCGATGCAGTGGTTCTCGATGGCATCGCGCGTCGAATAGACGGTGTTGAGCGGGCGGCCGAACTGCATCCACAGCGAGCGCAGCACATCGACATTGCGATCGATGACCCAGACGTCGGCGCCCATGCCGAGGGCGATATGGGCGGCATGGCGGCCGACGGTGCCGCCGCCGATGATGACCACCTTGGCCGGGTCGACCCCCGGCACGCCGCCTAGGAGGACGCCGTGGCCGCCATGGGCCTTCTCGAGGAAATAGGCGCCCGCCTGGATCGAGAGCCGGCCCGCCACCTCCGACATGGGCGCAAGCAGCGGCAGACCGCCACCGGGCCTGGTCACCGTCTCATAGGCAATGCAGGTGGCCCCGCTCTCAACGAGATCGCGCGTTTGCGCGGCATCGGGCGCGAGATGAAGATAGGTAAAGAGCACCTGGCCGGGGTTCAAGCGCTTGCGCTCCTCGGGCTGCGGCTCCTTTACCTTGACGATGAGCTCGGCTTCGGAGAATACGGTCGCCGCGTCGGGCGCAATGCGCGCTCCGGCCGCCTCATAGGCCGCATCACCCATGCCGATACCGATTCCGGCCCCCGTCTCGACAAGAACCTCGTGGCCATGGGCGGTGACTTCGCGGATGCTCGTGGGCGTGAGGCCCACCCGGAACTCCTTGACCTTGATCTCCTTGGGCACACCGATCAGCATCGCGCACTCCAACTCCATGCCCTTGCGGAAACCGATCTGGAAATAGGGAGGGAACGGCCTCGGAACAGAATGCACCGCACGCCGCCATCCGATGGTTCACCGCCAGCCCCTGATGACACGATTGGCCGCATCTCTTGCCGGCACCGTTTGCCGGCATCTCTCGGCAACATCATGGGGCATCCATTGCCCAGGGCCTTATCAAAAGGTTAGAGCCAGTCGGAGGAAAAGCAAGGGGCCAAAACCAGGTGTCGGGTATCAGGTGTCAGGCGCCAGACTCAGGTATCAGATGGTCAGGTGTCAGATGACAGGCTTGTCATCAACTCAGTTGCGTGGCCTGAGCACCGATTGCGCGCCTCCTCACCTTTGCCACACGCTCGCCCTTCGTCATGCCCGTCCCCGGGCTTGACCCGGGGAGCAGACCCGGGCATCCAGGGCAACAGACAAGAACCGTTGTAACAGACAAGAACTGTTGCGGCCCTTGGCTCTGGATCGCCGGCTCGAGCCCACTGCTGTCCGGTCGAACGATCCTTCGCCTCCCCCTTCTAGGGGGAGGCTGGGCGGAGGGCAGAGCCCGAAGCCCTGGAGGGGGTCATTACACAAAGCAATATTC
>WGBL01000203.1 GCA_015494375.1 Hyphomicrobiales bacterium
TTCCACACCCCCGTGCACGTTTGCCTCCGTGGTCGGGCGGGCTCCATGGCCGGTGATGGGGCGCGCGTCAGAGCACCCACTTGCGCCTGTTTGCTATTGCAGGCGCCTCGATTGCGGGCGCTGGGAGCGCGGATCAGGCCTCGCCGGCCGGCCCGGAGGCTCCCGCCGCCCCCTCGCTCACACGCAAGAGGCTTTCCGCGATTTCGAGCGAGGACAGGTTGTCCTTGTGGATCACGTCCGAAGCGCCGGCCTCGAGCAGGTCGAGCCTGCGCTGGCGGTCGACAAGCCCGCTGATGACGATGATCGGCCCTTCGAAGCCCATCTTGCGCAAATGCGGAATATTGCCGATGGCGTTCTCGCTCGGCGGCAGGATGTCATCGAGAAAGATGACCTCGGGCATCCGCTCCTGAATGCAGTCGAGCGCCGCCCCCAGCGAGGCCGCCGTCCGCACCTCGATGTCATAGCCGAACCAGCTGTGGAGCCGCGCCGTGAGCACGTCGCTGTCCATCTGATGGTCGTCGACAATCAGGAAGTCGCGATAGGGCGGGATGTCTGAGCGCCGGACTTCCGCATTTGCCCGCCTCACCAAGAAAGCCCGGCTCGAGGTCTCGTTGCTGTCTTCTTCGATCTGCATGGGTACTCAGACCCTCCCATGGTTCTTATCCCCGGCAATTCCTCTTTGTCAGTCGATTGCCATTGGCAGCCAACCTCAGCCAGCGGCATCCCCCGCCGAATGCGGCCGCTCCGGGCGTGATCCGAGGCCCAGTTTTTCCATGCTGCAACTATGACTTAACCGGGTCAACGCGACAATTGGCGCGGCCCTTTGCGCGGCGCGAGCCGTGGCCATGTTGGGGGCACAAGAGGGCGCAATCTGCGCAAAGTATGATCCAGTCAAACAATCGAGTGATCAAACAAGCGATCAAGAACCACTCTCGGCAAAGCCCCATAGGGAGGTTCCCTGCACAGCCATGGTCGTTGCCGCCCCTCTCTAGGATTATGTAGCGTTGAGCGCGCGCCACTTGCATCAGGCCGGGCGGTGGGATTTTCCGGCTCAGGTGCGTGCACGCGCCCTCTCGAGGCTTTGTCAGCGCCAGCGAGTTCTGATAGAAGCCAAGAGGCCATCCAACCCCTCGGCCCAGCCCCAAACCGCGGGAGAGCCCATGAGCACCAAGAAGCCCCTCGTCGTTGTCACGCGCAAGCTGCCCGATGTCGTGGAAACACGCATGAAGGAGCTTTTCGAGACGCGCCTCAACGTCGATGACCGGCCGATGAGCCAGGCCGAGCTCGCCGCCGCCGTCGCCGAGGCCGACGTGCTGGTGCCGACGGTCACCGATCGCATCGATCGCAGTGTCATCTCCCAGGCCGGCCCGCAGCTCAAGCTCATTGCCAACTTCGGTACCGGTGTCGACAACATCGACCTCGATACGGCCACCAATCGCGGCATCATCGTCACAAACACGCCGGGGGTGCTGACCGAGGATACCGCGGACATGACCATGGCGCTCATCCTCGCCATTCCGCGCCGTCTGGTCGAAGGGGCCCAGTACCTCAAGGAAAAGGCATCAGAATGGCAGGGCTGGTCACCCACCTGGATGCTCGGCCATCGCATCTACGGCAAGCGGCTCGGCATCATCGGCATGGGCCACATCGGCCAGGCGGTGGCGCGGCGCGCCAAGGCGTTCGGGCTGCAGATCCATTATCACAATCGCCGCCGGGTGGCGCCCGAGATCGAGGAGGAGCTCGAAGCCACCTATTGGGACAGCCTCGACCAGATGCTTGCGCGCATGGACATCATCAGTGTCAATTGCCCGCACACGCCGGCCACCTATCACCTGCTCTCGGCGCGCCGGCTCAAGCTGCTCAAGCCGACCGCCTATATCGTGAACACCGCCCGCGGCGAGGTGATCGACGAGAACGCCCTTGCGCGGCTCATCGAGACAGGAGCCATCGCTGGCGCCGGGCTCGACGTGTTTGAGCACGAGCCTGCTGTCAACCCCAAGCTCCTCAAGAGCGATCGGGTGGTGGTGCTGCCGCACATGGGCTCGGCCACGCTCGAAGGCCGCATCGACATGGGCGAGAAGGTCATCATCAACATCAAGACGTTTCTCGACGGCCACGCGCCGCCCGATCGCGTTCACCCTGCCATGTTCTGAAGGGCCCCATCGGGGCTCCTTTTGCTCTTTCTGCTTCTGCTCCGCCCGGAGCCAGGCGCGGTTCAGGTGTCAGGTGTCAGGTGTCACGTGTCAGGTGCCAGATTCAGTGGTCAGGTGTCGGGTGTCAGGTATCAGGTGCCAGGTACCAGACTTGTCATCCTCGGGCCGTGTGGGGCGAAGCCCCATCACGTGACCCGAGGATCCAGCGTGAGAA
>WGBL01000204.1 GCA_015494375.1 Hyphomicrobiales bacterium
GGGCCTATGACGATCTCGTGACGGGCGCCCCGCCGGGCGTCGATCTTGAGGCCGCGCGCAATGCGCTTGAGCGGCTTGAAGACGCTTGGCGCCGCCAGCGCATCTGATTTGAAGTGGCTGCGGGGCTCTCGTTGCCTTGTAACGGGCGTTACGACCGCGGTGCATGGGGGTGGACGGCAAGAGTGCGTGCATGCATGAGCGATGGTGGAGGCGACCGTGGGAGGGGCGCCGCCCCCGGCTGAGCAGGACAAGACAGGCCGGTTGCGATAACAAGGATGCGAACCAGGCGAGGATGCGAACCAGGCGCACGATGATAGCGCTCGCCCTGTGGTCGGCATTGGGCCTTATGGGCGCAGGGCTTGCGGCGCTGCTTGCGCGACAGTCCCATTGGTTCGGCTACGACTGGCGGGTGGCCGAAATGCCGGTGCTCCCATTCGTGGCCGGTACCATGCTCGCTGGTGTTGTGTTTCTCGTTGCCGCGCTTCTCGTGCGCCGCACCCTCGAGGCGGGGCTCGATGGTGGCGTCGACGGCGGCGCTCCGGTCGCGTTGATGCTGCTGTTTGGGGCGGTCTTTCGGCTCCTGCTTTGGTCGAGCGAGCCGGTGCTCGAAGACGACTATCAACGCTATCTCTGGGATGGCGCGCTTGCCGCCCATGGCCTCGATGTCTACGCAATAACGCCGCGCGCGGCGCGCAAGCCCGATGCGCCCGCGCTCATCGCCCGCCTCGCCGACCGCTCGGGTCCTGTGCTCAGGCGGGTCAATCATCCCCAGCTCACGACCGTCTATCCGCCTGTCGCGCAGGCGTTCTTTGCGCTCGCCCATGTGCTGGCGCCGTTTTCGCTCAAAGGCTGGCGGGCGGTGGTGCTTGTGGGCGATGCGCTCACCCTCGGGCTCATAGTCCTGCTTCTCGTCGAGACGGGACGCTCGCCGCTCTGGGCGACGCTTTATTGGTGGAACCCCATTGTCATCAAGGAGCTTGCCAACTCGGTTCATATGGAGGCGGTGCTGATGCCGCTCGTGCTGCTGGCGCTGTGGCTGGCGCTCAAGGGCCGGCGGGTGGGGGCGGCCGCCGCCCTGGCGCTGGCTGTGGGCGTCAAGGTCTGGCCGGCACTCCTCTTCCCGCTTCTGATGAGAGGCGCCGGCGAGGCGCGTGCCGGGGCGCGGCGTATGCTCGCATCCTCTCCCCTATGCCCGCGCCTACGCTCACGCCTACGCTCACACCTCCGCCCGCACCGACGCCTGCGCGCCATTATGGCACCGAGCATGCTCTTTGCGGGGCTTTGTCTCGTCTGGCTCTGGCTCGTCGCAAGGAGCGGTCTCGGGCCCAACTCGGGCTTTCTCGCCTATGCCGCGAGGTGGCGCACCAACAGCGCGCTGTTCCCGTTTCTTGAGCGATCGCTGGCGGCGGCCCAAGAGGCGTTGGGGCTTGGCGGCCTTGCCCCGGGCCTCGCCCCAGGGCTCCTCGTGCGCGCCGGCATTCTGGTCGTGCTTGCGGTGCTGGCGCTTGCCATCGCCCGCAGGCCCCTTGGCGACGCCGGCGACCTTGTTCGCCGAGCGGGGCTCATGGTTGCGGCGATCTTCCTTTTGAGCCCTGCGCAGTTTCCCTGGTATGCCATTTGGGTGATTGCGTTTTTGCCATTCCTGCCGCGGGCCGGGCTCGCTGCCCTCGCGCTGACGATGCCGCTTTATTACAGTGCCTTCCATCTCATGTCCGAGGGCCGCCTTGAGCTTTACAAGAACGGGGTTGTCTGGGTCATATGGCTGCCCATCTGGGCGCTGTTGATTGCGGAATGGTGGCGCGGGCGGCCGTTCCTGGCAATCCGCGACTTGCCTCAGCAGAGGGTGATCTCGCCCAATCAGACCACGATCTCGCCCCACGAGACAGTGATAAGCGATGAGGGGGGAGAGCAGGGCCCGATACAGCGAAGCGATAAGCAATCGATAAGCAATTAAGGGCGGAGAGCGGGCCCCAATGAAGATGGAGTAGAGCGCGGGTGCGTGGTGACAAGACCGTCGGTGTGGTGATCCCCGCCCTCGATGAAGAGCGCGCCATCGGCCGGGTGCTTGCTGAGGTGCCCGCCTGGGTCGACCGCATTGTGGTGGTCGACAATGGCTCGACCGACCGCACCGCAGCGGTTGCCAGGTCCCATGGCGCAATGGTCGTCACGGAGCCCGAGCGGGGATACGGCGCCGCGTGCCTTGCGGGCATTGCCGCCCTTGGCGCGGTGGACATCGTCGTCTTTCTCGATGGCGACTATAGCGATCATCCGGGCGAGATGGCGCTTCTCGTCGATCCCATCGCGACGGGTGCGGCCGAGCTCGTCATCGGCTCGCGCGAGCTCGGCGGTGCGGAGGCCGGCGCGCTCACCCCCCAGCAGCGTTTTGGCAATCGGCTCGCCTGCTTTCTCATGCGGTGGCTGTGGGGTGTGGCCTATACCGACCTCGGGCCCTTTCGCGCCATCGGCCGCGAGGCGCTCGGGCGCCTTGGCATGGCCGACCGCAACTATGGCTGGACGATCGAGATGCAGATCAAGGCGGCGCGGCTCGGGCTCGCCATCCGCGAGGTGCCGGTTTCCTATCGGCCGCGCATTGGCGTCTCGAAGGTTTCGGGCACACTCAAGGGCAGCGTGCTCGCAGGCGCCAAGATCCTCGCAACCATCGCCCGCCATGCGCTCCGCAGCCGGCCTGCTTAGCCAGCCCAAAGCCCAAACCCAAAGGCTCGCCCCGCCCCTTATCCCTCCTCATGTAGGAACCGGGCCCCGTGACGCGGCATGCTGACGCGGCATGTTAGAGCATGTTTTGGCTAGATAGGATCAATTCTGTTTCTCGATTGGCGTGTGCGATCCGGCGCCGGAGTGGCCGAAGGGCGATGTGGGGGCATCGGTCGAGGAC
>WGBL01000205.1 GCA_015494375.1 Hyphomicrobiales bacterium
AACTGGTTTCGGCGTTGCGACAACCCCCGAAGTAAGCGCGAATAGCGCCAATGCGCCCCAGATTGCAATGCGTTTCATCAACCAAACCTCCCTTCCGGCAGTTTCAACCGGTCACTTCATCAAATGCAGCACGCTTTCGCGCCCCGCCTGTTGCAATTGTTCCTATGGGCGGAGCAACTGCCGGAAAAACCTAAACCTCTTGCGCCTGCGCTCGCATTTCCTTACCTCGCGCTCGAGGTTTTGGATCGCAGTGCGAAGGTTTGAATCGCTTTGATCCAAGCACCATCTATAGTGACGATCACGGTCGCTATGGAAATAGAAGCCTCCATAGCCGCAGCGGAGCCGGATCTGACGATCGTTGAGCGCAACGAGGCGTTTTGCGGCCTCTCGGCATTTGGGGTTGACGGCGCGACCCCCACGCGAGAGACAGCGGCGGATGAGCCGCTCGCGGCGGCGGATCCTGTCCTCGGCGGCGGCCTGGCTGGCGCCTTCGCACCAGCGGGTCAGCGCACGGACGCTGTCGCTCCAGAGCTCGCCGCGAAGGCCGCAATCATAGCGCTCGTTCGTCTCGTTTTGCGCAACCGATATGCGGGCATAGTGATCGCAACGGATGTTGCGGGTGCGGCCGGCAATCTGGACACAGTCCTCAAGCGCCAGTTTGCGGGATTGCGCCTCGGCACGGCGCGCCCGCGGCGAAAGACGCAAGCAGCGGCGGTAGTGGCGATTGTAATTGCCATGCCAAAGCGGCCCGCGCAGCCGACAGCGATCGACCAGGTTCTGCTCATAGTCGTCAACCGCTTGAGAAGCGAACTCGGCGCACAAGACCTCCGCCGTCTCGGTGGGTGGTCGCTCTGTCTTGACACCCGAAACACAACAGCGGTTGGGAAGGGCAATGCCTTTGATGCGCTTGAGCCGGCACTGGCCGGTGGTCTTGATGAAGGTCCAGGCCTTGCAGCGGGGATCTCGATCACAGCGCCTCTTGCATTGGCGGAAACCATCGAGCGTAAGCCGCTCATAGTCGCCACCAAGGCGAATGCGATTGCGGTCGATCTCCTGTGCCCTGAGGGGCTGGGCCAGCGCCAGCTGGGTGACCACCACGACGGTGAGCGCCGTCAGGGCCGGGACCAAAAACCTGAACGCGTTCAGAGGGGAATGAGCCACGCGAACCCTCCCTTTACGATTACTCTTAACTTGCTCGTTTACTTGCTGCTTTTACTTTCCCCACCCACCACGGGCGGGCGCATTCTCCAAAACAGGCTACCTTTACGCCTCTCTGTGTCTTGGGCCTTCAGCGTGTCTGGGGCCTTCAGCTGCACCCTCTTCAGCTCTATTCTCTCAACTGCACTCTCCGCAGCCCGCAGCTGCACTCTCCTCAGCTGCACGCTCTCTTCAGCGGCCCTCGCTCCTCGACTGCCCCCCTTTCAGTTGTGCCCTCTTCGGCGGTGCCTCCTCCAAACGAGGCCTTTTGCAACTGGTCGCTCGGGCACCAATGCCGGCGTGGGAGAACCCTCCACACTCCTAACTATTCCTTTATCTCTTGGGCGAGTTCATGTCATTGCTTGCTTGTCATTGGTTGAAAGTACGCGTAGCGGCTGGCATGCCCGTGAAGTGGCCGACAAGCCCCACATCATGGCTCGCAAGTTGGCTCGCAACGCTCGCAAGCAATCCCTGCGGGGCGAAGGCGCACCGTTGCGCGACAGCGCCTCGAGCCGAATCCGCCCTCAACCCGCACGGGCACCTCGCCACGGCCCCCGCCATTAATGCGACGATCCACTGATGGGGAAAATAGGGCCGATATGAAAAAGTATTATGCTTAAATGGGGCGCTGGGGCAAACGATTCCTGGTTGGCACTTTATCTGAAGCTCGGCTTGGATTGACGCGCCGGCCTTTGGCGCACCGCGGAGGGGCGTCTTGCGGGCAAGGGAGCTGTGCCAGAGGATCGATAAGCCGTAGTGCGCGAGGCCATCCAAGTCATACGAAGGGCGCAGGAAACCGGAACGATGAACGAAGACGGCTTGCGCCCTCATCAAGCAGCACGGTCACCACGGTCGCCACAAGCAGCGCAATCGCAGGCCCGCTTCATCGAGGGGCCGACCATGGGCCATGTCTTGCGTATGACGGCGGCCGGCACCGTGGGGCTCATGGCGATCTTCCTTGTCGATTTCGCCGACATGTATTTTCTGAGCCTGTTGGGGGAGGTGGAGGTCGCGGCGGCGATCGGCTATGCGGGCTCGATCCTGTTTTTCACGACCTCGGTGGGCATCGGCCTGGCCATTGCCGCATCGGCGCTCGTCGCCAGAAGCATCGGTGCCGGCACCCAAGAGCGCTCCCGGCGCCTCAGCGTGCATGCCCATCTCTATGCCATCCTCGTTGCGGGCGTGTTGGCCGTGGTGACATGGGCTCTGGTGCCGCGCCTGCTCGAGGTGCTGGGGGCCGAGGGACGCGCCCATGCGCTTGCCCAGAGCTACTTGCGGATCATCGTGCCGTCGATGCCGCTCTTGGCGCTTGGCATCTGCGCATCAGGCGTTTTGCGCGCGGCGGGCGATGCCCGGGGCGCCATGCTGGTGACGCTGTCGAGTGCGGCCGTCAACGCCATCCTCGATCCCGTCTTCATCTTTGCCTTGGGGCTTGGGGTTGACGGTGCGGCATGGGCCTCGGTGGCGGCGCGGTTGGCCGCGCTCGCGGTCGGTTTTCATGGTGTCGCCATCCGCCATGGTCTGATCGCCGCCCCGACCTTGGCGGGGTTTCTCGAGGACGTCCCGGCGATCTCGAAGATTGCCTCGCTTGCGATTCTCACCAACATCGCCACGCCGTTCGCCAATGCCTATGTCACGGGCGCCATAGCCACGTTCGGTGACGGGCCGGTCGCCGGCTGGGCCGTCGTGGGGCGGCTGGTACCGGTGGCCTTTGGCGGCGTCTTTGCGCTGTCGGGCGCGGTGGGCCCCATCCTCGGCCAGAACCTTGGTGCCGAGCGCTACGCTCGGTTGCGCGAGATCCTGAGCAACGCTCTCGTTGTGATTGTCGTCTATGTGCTTGTCGTCTGGTTGGTGCTCGCGATCGGGAGTGAGCAGATCGCAGGTGCGTTCAGCGCCAGCGGTGAGGCTCGCGCGGTCATTGTCGCGTTTTGTCGCTGGCTTGCCCCGCTCTTTGTCTTCTTCGGCGCTCTTTTTGTCGCCAATGCTGCATTCAACAACCTCGGTGCCCCCCACTATTCGACGCTTTTCAACTGGTCGCGGGCAACACTCGGCACAATCCCGCTCGTCTCGCTCGGCGCAGACATGTTCGGTGCCGCCGGCGTCATCGCGGGCAATCTGTTTGGTGCCATGATTTTCGGCAGCGCCGCCGTCATCACCTGCTACCGCTTTATCGACGCCATCGAGAAAGGGCGAAAGGCACCCGCAAGCAGGTGGCCCGGGATGGCACGCCGCATGCTCGGCTGGCCGTTCAATATCTGGCGCAGCCGGTAAGGCCCGAATGCTCTGGATTGCCCCTCTTCTGGATTGCTCCGAATTTGGCGCGGCCGCTCGTGGCCCAGAGGGAATGCGCTGAGCGGTCCGCGAACCGGGACCCGACGGCCGACATGGCCGAGATGTCTAAGCCGACATGGCCGAGATGTCTCACATGTGAGCAAAACACCTCCACCATACGCGCGCTGGCAAATCTTCTCGATTTCATCTAGAGTTAATGGTGCCCGTAGTCAGTTGAGCGTATGCGGGGGCGACGATGAAAATCTATGGCTGCATGGCTGCGGCCCAGCAGGGGCGTGCATTCTATCACCTTGGTCGCCGCTATCAGATCGGCGAAAGGGCGGCGGGTGAGGTTGTGCGTTTGCTTTTGCCCGAACTGCTAGCCTGCCTGCACGCCTGGACGACGACGCCCGAAGGCATGGCGTCTTTTCTCTCCCAACTGAGCGGCGAAGACTATCTGCGCATCTATCACGAAACCAATGGCATCAGCGATCGTGCTGCGCGCGAGTTGGGGCTTGCGTTGATCATCCAGCTCGTGGCTGCGCGGCAGTTGAGCCTGCCCTCGCTGGAAAACGCCGCCAAGGCGGTCGGGCTCGAGGTCAACGACATTGCCCGCATGCTGCCCGCCATCGTGGTCTTGATGGTTGCGGCCATTCGTATCGTGGCGGAAGGGCCGTTCCGCCAAACCCTTTCCCGGCTCGAGAACAGTCCGCAGCTCGGCAATGCCGTGCCGGACCCGTTCGCGCGGCTGGCACAAATCGTTCGGCAATCGGGTCGCAGCTCGGCCGAGCGCCGTAACAGCGCGGTCGAAGGATTTCCCCTCCGTGGACTGGTCTGACGGGCCGGGCCGTCTCGACAATGACACTCGACCGACCCGACCCTCACGCCGCCAACTGGCCAATACCTCCGCCAACAGGGCAATCAGGCCGCGATTTTGGCGGTCATAGGGCTTCGTGGGCGGCCCTATGATTGTGCGGGCTTGTTCGGGTCGCTATGTGTTCGTTGGGTCGCCACATCTCATGCGATCGTCGGGCAAACATGGGCTCTTGAGCTCCTGGACGCCATCATTCGATGGCCGGGGCAATTATTTTCATCGTTTCCGGCAGGCATGCCCCGCGGCCTGATGAACCGTTAACGTCGCCTTTCGAGCACTCGTCCTCTCCCGCGCCATTCCATATTTCTTTGAGTGCTTCCTATTGGTCAACGCTGACGCAATCAAAGATAGCATATTGGCTTTTTGCTCTCAAAAGTAGCAATAAGGAGGATTTCCGGTGTTCATGGAAAAAATGTTATCATTTCAAGATTTTACCGGCTGGTGATAAATTCGCATATTGCTCGGATTAGGAGCATGGGCCGCGTGCACAACGGAGATGGCGGGGACGAAGGAGACAAATGAAAGGTGCGGCAGCGGCAACAATAGCGGGGACAAATCAACGGCCGAGGCAGCGGGGACAGCAGCGAAAATTGAACCACAAGGCGAGCGTGAGCAGCGCTGACGAATGAGCCGCCAAGGCGGCGGGGCAGCGGTGGCGTAGCGGTGTACATGAGCGGGACAAACGAACTGCGACGGTAGCGAGGGCAAATGAACCGCGGTGGGGCAAGCGGGCCGCGGTAGCAAACAAAACGCGGTAGCAAACAAACCGCGGTAACGAACAAAAAAGGGTCGCTGTGCGTGCGTGAGGGCCCGATGAAACTCCTGAACACGATGGCCGCGGCCAACCGTGGGCGAAGCTTCTCTCACATTGGCACGTATCTGGGGATCGACGAGAACGCGGCTTGCGATCTCGTCAAGGCCTTGCTGCCGTGCCTCTTGCAGAGTTTCCGGCGCTGGATCGGCGCCCCCAGGAGCATAGACGCATTCATCGATCTTCTCGGTCAGAACGACCTCTCAGAGATTTACAATGCCGAAAACGGGATTTGTCATCCTTGGATCGACGACTTCGGCACGCGCATTCTTGAGCACATGACGGCCGACATCAAGCTCGACGGCGGCGCCCTTTGGGCGGCCTCGCGCGGCGCCCGGGTGCCGGCCAACGATGTGCAGGCGATCCTGCCCAAGATCGTGGTCCTCATGATCGCCGCCCTCGCCCGCACGCCAGCCGATCCATTGCACCGTATCGTCTCGCTACGCCAGTCGCTCAAGAAGCGCGCTGACCGTTCTGTCCATTCAGAGTTGAGTGATCTCACGGCGGTCGCAGAGACGGCCGCCAATGGCTCGGTCGATGTCGACCCGCCTGTCGCGGCCCAATCGCTCACCGCGACTCAAACGAGTGGGGATCGGCTTGAGAAGTGTGGGCGGCCCGCGGGCGAGGCGATTTCAGCTTTTGGTGATGGGCAACGAACGGACCGAGAGAATGGCCCGGCCCCCATGGCCAATGGTGCTGCGATCATGGTGAACGGGGCCCGGGCCGCCAATCGGCAAGGCGCATCGTCCACCGCTCGCGGCCAGGCGGCGGTGGAGAAGGGGGATGCAAACGGAGCTGGTGGACCAGCCGCAGCAAGCGCAGCAGGCGGACTAGACCGTATGTGCGGTGCCGGCGGAGCAAGCAGAGCAGAGGACGGGAGATGCGGCGCCATGAACGACAATGAGCGGGCCATGGACGGGGTTGAAAACGGGTCAAGTGTACATGCCACAGCGGCGACAAGTGCAGCCGCAACCAGCGAGGTGGCCGACGAGGTGGCCGATGAGGACGCGAGGGCGGCGGCCTTGCAGCAGCAAGCGGCGGAGGAGCGTGCAAACGGCGCCGCGGCCGATCGCGAAGCCCCTGCAGCCGAGCAGTTGGCAGAGACGACAGAGACGACGAGCCAGACGAAAAGTGCCGAGTGTGGCGGTTTTGACGCCGCGTTCGAGACGAATGTGCTCGAAGGCATCGTCTGTCCCGTGGCGACGGGCCAGGCGGCGGAGCCCGAAAAGGGCGTGGAAGCGGGCAGGCATTTGGACCTCGAAAGCAGGGAGAGACCAAAGCCAAACGGCGCCACCCAGGCCGCCCAGACCACCCAGGCGGCAGGCCTGACAGCGCCCGGCGAGGGGTTCGCGCGCATTTGCCAGGGCATGGAGCTCGTCGGCAACATCAAGTTCGAAGGTGAGCTGCGTATTGAGGGCGACGTTCGTGGCGACGTTTCCTGCGCCCGCCTCATCGTCGAACGGACGGCCCGCATTCTCGGTGATGCCCGGGCCGCCCATGTCGAGGTTCGCGGGTTCGTCGAGGGCTCGATCAGGGGCCGCGAGGTGATCTTGCATGGCACCGCCAACGTGTTGGGCGATGTGCGCTATAGGGCCATTTCCATAAGGCCCGGAGCCGTCGTTCGGGGCCAGCTCTATCACACCGAGGCCGATCCTCTGAGCGAACACCAATCCGCGCCCCCACCCCCAGACGAGGAGGAGCCGCCCGACTCGCTCACCTCATCAAGACTCTAAGACACCTCTTCAACTCTCAAAGTGTCGAGAGGTGCCTCGAAGGGCCCAGAGCCGAGTGCCGCGCCGCCCGCGCCCCATGCGGCGCACAAGTCTTATCGTTGACGCCAATGGGGGCGCTGCCGTCATAGCCGAGGGCGCCGGGGCGAAAGCGATAACGCTTGTTGCAAAGCGAGACACGCGGCGGCACGTGGCTTGCCTCAAAGAGATCGTGGCCCGCCTTGAGGTCCCGCCAGAACGCAATCCAGGGGCTCTGGCGATGGAGGGCCATGTTTGAGGCTGTCATGCGAAAGGGGAACAGCTGGACCTGAAAGCGCTTCTGACCACGGGCAAGCGCGGCTGTCACGAGGCGCCAGATTTCATCGACCACCGGGTTGGTCATGGCATAGCAGCCCACCGATGAGCAACCGCCATGGACCATGATGAATGAGCCGGTGCGCCCGTGGGCGCGGTCAAAGGGATTGGGAAAACCGACATTGAACGAGCGGTGCCAGCGGCTTCTTGGATTGAGCTGGCGGCGTGACACCCAATAGAAGCCTTCGGGACTCTGCCGGTCCCCTTCCCTGAGCTTTGGTCCGATGGTGCCCGACCAGCGGCAGATGGGGTAGGTGGCAAAGAGTTGAAACCGCCCGGCGGCCTGGAGCCAAAGCTCGAGCTCGGACTCCTTCTTGAAGATGCGGATGAGAACAGGCGCCCCCATGGCGAGGCCGCGCTCGGCAAGGCGCGCCTCAAGGCGGTCGAGATCGGGCACACCTCTCTGCGGCAGGCCCAGCTGCCAGCGGATGAGGCGCTCCTTGCGCTCCAGTGCGGCAAACGCATCGTCGATCTGCCGGGAGAGGCGCGGCGCCAGGATTTCGAGCGCGATGGGCAGGCCCGCAAGCGCCAGCAAGGCGACGAATACCAAAAGGGTCTTGAATGGGGACGAGCCGCCGCGCTTCATCACTCCTCCTATTAAGCTCTCACTGTCGCTTTTCTTTCTCTCGCCGCCCAGAGCCAGGGGCGGTTCAGGTGCCAGGTGTCAGGTATCAGG
>WGBL01000206.1 GCA_015494375.1 Hyphomicrobiales bacterium
CATCGCGGCCGCGAAAGAGTTCGGCCGCCGTGAGCCCGCCCGAGGACTGCATGAACATGAGCTTGGGGGCATCGGGGCTCTCGAGCGAGAGCTCGGCGGCAATGCGGGCGACATAGCGCTCGAGGATGGGCGAGAGATAGGCATCGGCCACCGTCGTATCGCCGCGCCCGACGATGCGGATGAGCGGGCTCACCTCATGGCTCACCGAGATTTGCGAAAAGCCGAGCGCGCGGGCGATCTCGGCGGCCGCTTGCTCGTGGGCCGGGTGGGCGTAAGCGTGCATGAAGACGATCGCCAGCGCATCGATGCCGCGTGCCTTGAGTTTTTCAAGGTCGCGCCTGAGGCGCGCGCCGTCGAGCGGACGCTCAATGGTGCCATCGGCGCGGATACGCTCGCGGGCCTCGATGACGCTCTCATAAAGCATCTCAGGCTTCTTGATATAGAGGGCGAAGATGTCGGGCCGCGCCTGATAGCCGATCTCGAGCTGGTCGCGCAGCCCCTCGGTGATAACGAGCGCGCATGGCTCGCCCTTGCGTTCGAGGAGGGCGTTGGTGGCAACGGTCGTGCCCATCTTAACGGTGGCGATGCGTGCCGCGGGGATGGGTGCGCCGGGCGCCACCCCGAGGGCCAGGCGGATGCCATGGAGTGCGGCATCGTCGTAGTGCGCTGGATTGTCCGAGAGCAGCTTTCGTGCTTGGATCGAGCCATCGGGTGCGCGGGCGACGATATCGGTGAAGGTGCCGCCGCGATCGATCCAGAAATCCCAGCGTCCGAGCTCGCTCATGTCGGTGGCTCTCATGTCGGTGGCCTTGCTATTGTCGGAGGCCTTGATATCGCCCGATGCATTCGCCTTATGGAATAGCCCGATGAATTCGCCCGATGGAAGAGCCCCATGGAATTGCTCAATAGCGCCGTCGCCCGGGCCGCCCCGGCGAGCCTAGAGCAGCCCTCAACAGCTCGGGCCGACCCCCAAAAACCGGGCGACAAAGGACAGTCAGGGGACAAAAACAAACTATCGATAAATCGTCAACGAAATATGGACATTGTGCGAGCGATGATTATCATGGCCGAGGAGCGGAGAGCCACACATACGGGAAGCCGCGCTTTCGTGGAGCTCCGCGGCGGCGTCCAGAACCGAGGGAAGGCCTCCATAACTCAGGGAGCCCCCGCAACTCAGGGAGGCCCCACACCTTAGGGAGCCCCCACAACTCAGGGAGGAAAGAAATGAAACCACTGCAAATGCGCCCGATCGGTTGGCTGGCCGTCTCGGCGTTCGCCGCAGGCGTTGCCCTGGGAGCAGCGACAACTGCCGAGGCCGCCAGTTGGGACATGCCGACGCCTTATCCCGACAAGACCTTTCACACCCAGAACATCCGCGCGTTCGCCAAGGACGTCAAAGCCGCCACCGGCGGCAAGCTCGAGATCAAGGTTCACTCCGCGGGCTCGCTTTTCAAACACAAGGAGATCAAGGGCGCAGTGCGCTCGGGCCAGGTACCGATCGGCGAGTTCTTCATGGGGCTTCTGGCCAACGAGGACCCGGCCTTTGCCATCGACACGATCCCGTTCCTCGCCACCAACTACGACGACGCGGCCAAGCTCTGGAAGGCGCAGCGCCCGGTCGTCGAGAAGCTCTTCGACAAGCAGGGGCTGATGGTGCTCTTCTCGGTGCCCTGGCCCGGCCAGAGCCTCTATACCAGGAAAGAGATCAAGACCGTCGATGATCTCAAGGGGCTCAAGTTCCGCACCTACAACCCGACGCTCGAGAAGCTCGCCCGCCTCGTCGGCGCCGCACCGACGCAGATCGAGGTTCCCGATATTCCCCAGGCCTTTGCGACCGGTCGCGTCGAGGCCATGATCACCTCGCCCTCGACGGGCGCCAACTCCAAGGCATGGGATTTTGTGAGCGTCTACACCAACATCCAGGCCTGGGTGCCGAAGAATGTGGTGGTCGTCAACAAGCGTGCCTTCCGTGCGCTCGACAAGGACGTCCAAGACGCCGTTCTGGCAGCCGCCAAGAAGGCCGAGGCGCGCGGCTGGGAGATGAGCAAGAAGGAGGCCGCAGTCAAGACCGAGATCCTGCGCAAGAACGGCATGAAGATCGTCGAGCCAAGCAAGGCCCTCATGGACGGCCTCAGGGCCATCGGCGCCAAAATGCTCGCCGACTGGAAGGCCAAGGCCGGAGCCGCAGGCGCCGCCATTCTCGAGGCTTACAACAAGATGTAATAGCCAGAGCCTGGTGGCGGGGGCCAGGCTCAGGTGTCGGGTGTCAGGTATCAGGTGCCAGATCCAGGTGTCAGGTATCAGAATCATCATCCTCGGGCCGTGTGGGGCGCAAGCCCCATCCCGTGACCCGAGGATCCAGCGAAAGACTTGGCGAAACCTCATTTTCGCTTTTCTTGGGCCCACCCGCCGCC
>WGBL01000207.1 GCA_015494375.1 Hyphomicrobiales bacterium
TGCCAACGATGCCAACGATGCCAACGATGCCAACGATGCCAACGATGCCAACGATGCCAACGATGCCAACGATGGCAACGTTGGCAACGCCCTGGGCGCGCGGCCGGAACTGCGGCTGGCCGGAACTGCGGCTGGCCTGAACATGCGGCTGACAATGCATGGCGGCGACACGGCGCCGGCACGCGAGGTCCGGCATGGGCATCGCAAGGCAAAGCTGGACGCACTCAACATGGCGGCACATGGCGGCGACGCGCGTGACCCAGAGGAGGCCCAAATGAGGCGCAGACAAGGGCCAGACGAGGCTCGGAATTGGCAGCGCCGCCAGCGCCGGCGAGGGAGGAAAACACCATGACCGACGAGCTCACGCATTTCATCGGTGGCAAGCGGGTCGAGGGCACGTCGGGCCGCTTTGGCGATGTCTACTGGCCGATGACCGGCGAGGTGGCGGCCAGAGTGCCGCTCGCTTCTGCCGAAGAGGTGCGGGCCGCAGTCGAGAACGCCAAGGCTGCACAACCCGCCTGGGCGGCACAAAACCCCCAGGTGCGCGCCCGGGTGATGCTCAAGTTCATCGAGCTTCTTCATCGCGAGTTCGACGATCTCGCGCTCATGCTCTCGCGAGAGCATGGCAAGACCATTCCCGATTCCAAGGGCGACATTCAGCGCGGCATCGAGGTGTGCGAGTTCGCCGTCGGCATCCCGCATCTCATGAAGGGCGAGTTCACCGAAGGCGCGGGGCCCGGCATCGATATGTACTCCATGCGCCAGCCGCTTGGTGTCGTCGCTGGCATCACACCGTTCAACTTCCCCGCCATGATCCCGATGTGGAAGTTCGCCCCCGCGATCACTTGCGGCAACGCCTTTATCCTCAAGCCCTCCGAGCGCGATCCGAGCGTGCCGCTGCGGCTTGCGGAGCTCGCCATCGAGGCGGGGCTGCCGCCGGGCATCCTGAATGTCGTCAACGGCGACAAGGAAGCGGTCGACGCCATCCTCGACGATCCCGACATCGCCGCCATCGGCTTCGTCGGCTCCTCGGCGATTGCCGAATATGTCTATGCCCGGGGTTGCGCGACGGGCAAGCGCGTCCAGGCCTTTGCGGGCGCCAAGAACCATATGGTGATCATGCCCGACGCCGATCTCGATCAGGCGGTCGATGCGCTCATCGGGGCGGGCTATGGCTCGGCGGGCGAGCGCTGCATGGCCATCTCGGTGGCGGTGCCGGTGGGCGAGAGGACGGCCGAGGCCCTGCTCGAGAAGCTCACGCCGCGGGTCGAGAGCCTTAAGATCGGCCCCTCCACCGATCCCGAGGCCGACTTCGGTCCGCTGGTCACCGCCGAGGCGGTGGCGCGCGTCAAGGGCTATGTGGCGACAGGCATCGAGGAGGGCGCAGAGCTCCTTGTCGATGGCCGCGACTTCGTCATGCAGGGCTATGAGAACGGCTTTTACATGGGCGGCTGCCTCTTTGATCATGTGACACCGGAGATGAAAATCTACCAGGACGAGATCTTCGGCCCCGTGCTCTCGGTGGTCCGCGCCAAGGACTATGAGGAGGCGCTAAGGCTGCCGTCGGAGCATGCCTATGGCAATGGTGTGGCCATCTTCACCCGCGACGGCGATGCGGCGCGCGACTTCGCCTCGCGGGTCCAGATCGGCATGGTGGGCATCAATGTGCCGATCCCGGTGCCGCTCGCCTATTACACCTTCGGCGGCTGGAAACGCTCGGGCTTTGGCGACCTCAACCAGCACGGGCCCGACTCGATCCGCTTTTACACCAAGACCAAGACGGTCACCGCGCGCTGGCCCTCGGGCATCCGCCAGGGCGCCGACTTCGTGCTGCCGGTCATGAAGTGAAAGTCAATGAAAGTGGGAGTGCCTGTTGGGGGTAAGGCGAGCGGCAGCAAATGCAGCGGTACGTGGGAATTGGGTGCGTGGGGCATGTGAGTGAGCATTCCAGGGCGTAGCGATGATCTCGTCGAGGCGGGCCACCTAGGAGTGTGTCCGAGAATTGACAAACGAGCGAAGCTCAGAGAATGAGATTCTATTCGCGCTCGCGACGTCCAACTTTGCCGACGCAA
>WGBL01000208.1 GCA_015494375.1 Hyphomicrobiales bacterium
GGCCCCAGAGTCGCATAACCACCCACCCCATAACATCGCCAAGCCCCGATCCCACCTAATCTCCCCCAATTAGGGACGGTGCGAATTTATTGCGTGTTGGCATCGTCATTTGCAGCAGGCACAGTAGTAAATTTACGCTGTCCCCAATTGGTGATCCGGCAGTAGGAAAACACCACTCAAGATGTCCCTCAGGATGTCCCTCAAGCCTCGAACAAATTCAGGCAACCGGCCAAAACAATGAGGAAGCTCTCCATGTCCCAACGCGTGATCTCCCAACGCGTGCGCTGCTGCGCCCTTCTCAAATTGCTCCTGCTCCTGAGCTTGGCAGTGGCGTCACCCGCAATGGCACAGAGTGAGCTCAACATCTATTCCTCCCGCGCATCGGGTTTCATCGGCCCTTTGCTCAAGCTTTTCGAGGCTTTCACGGGCATCAAGACCAACGTCACTTACGAGAAGAAAAAACTACTCGATAAGGTGGCCGCCGACAGCGCTCAGGGATCGGTTGATATCATTCTTGCCAATGGCTTTAGTGAGCTGATCGCCGCCAAACGGAAGGGGCTCACTCAGGCGGTGACAAGTGCCAAGCTCGAGGAGCGCATCCCGGCGCGTTATCGCGACCCAGAGGGCCACTGGTTTGGGCTTTCGAAACGGGCGCGCATTATCCTTGCATCGAAGGCCCGCATCAAAAAAACCAACTTCACCTATGAAGAGCTGGCCGACCCCAAATGGCAGGGGCGCATCTGCATTCGCTCGGGCAAACACCCCTATAATATCGGTCTGATCGCCTCGCTCATTGCACACAAGGGGGAGGTGTGGACCGAAAGCTGGCTCATCGGTCTCAAGGCCAATCTCAGCGCACCGCCCACTGGCAACGACCGCGCCCAGGCGCGCAAGATCTACGAGGGCAAGTGCGATATTGCGCTGATCAACAGCTACTATGTCGGGGCCATGCAAACGAATGAGAAAAAGCCCGAGCAAAAGGCCTGGGCGGCGGCGAGCAACGTGATCTTCCCCAACCAGCGCGGGCGCGGCGCGCATATCAGCATCACCGGCATGGCGCTCGCCAGAAATGCGCGCAATGTCGAGAATGCGAAGCTGCTGATGGATTTTCTGACCTCACGCCCGGCCCAGTTCTTTTATGCGCTCGAGAACTACGAATACCCCGTGCGCGAGGATGTGGCCGTCTCTCAGCTCGTGGCCGGCTGGGGCCGCCCGCGCTTTGACATCATCGAACTCAACCGCCTGGCGGCCTTGACCGAAAACGCCATCCGGCTTGTTGAGCAGGTGGGCTTCGACGCCGGCCCGACGGAGTAGCCCGCTTGCGGCAGGCGCGCCGTTCTGTTCGACGGAGCGTCTTCCCAGAGGCGGAAAAACCGATGGAGTGCTCACGCAAGGGAGGAGGGCGATCTTTGCGTTCTACCGCCGCGCCCCCTGCGAGGAGCTGTTCATGCGAGTTTCTTGGTCTTGTATCAGGGGGGACGAAACAGATTCTCGCTTGCGCCAGGTCATTTGCCCGCGCGGGATCCCGCCCAGGCGGCGGCATGGGCCTCAAAAGCTTTGTGCCTTGCCCACGTCTTTCTGTCTCTGAACGCAGCGCTCTCTTATTCCCCAAAAGATTTGCAACCGTGCAAAGGGCAGCCTGACAGGTAGCGCGCCCGCCCTTGGGAGCGACCGGGCCCCAGCGCGACTGTGTCAGCGACCGGGCCCCGGCGCGACTGTTGCCATTGGGGCACGCGCAAATTAAAATCATATTCCTGCACAACGCCTCGTGCGGTCTTTCTCGGGGGAGAAGCGTAAGCCGTCGGCTCAGGCGGCCACTTGCAAGGAACTTGCAGGAGCGGTCAGGGGGGGAGCGGTCAAGGGGCGAGTACTGTTGGGGGAACTGTCATGTTCGGCCCGCTCAAGTTGCTGCTGGATCGTTTTGTCGTCGAGGGCAACCTCACAGTCATCGATGCCGAGGGCAGGCGCCACGCGTTTGGGGACGGCAAGGGGGTGCCGGTTGCTTTCTCCATTGCCGACAAGAAAACCGAACGCCGCCTGACGTTCGATCCCACCCTCGCTTTCGGCGAGGCCTATATGGATGGGCGCGTCAAGGTGCTCGAGGGCTCGATTTACGACCTGATCGCCACCTTCATGCGCAACGAGGACGCGCGCCGCATGCCCCTTTTGGCGCAACTCCCCAATGCCATTCGCTATGCCGGCCGACGCATTCAGCAATTCAACCCCGTCTCGCGCGCCCAGAAGAATGTCGCCCATCACTATGATATCAGCGGCGCCATCTACGACCTTTTTCTCGATACGGACCGCCAGTATTCGTGCGCCTATTTCGAAACAGACGATGCGGACCTCGAGACCGCCCAACAGGCCAAAAAGCGCCACCTGGCCTCCAAGCTCCGGCTCGAGCCTGGCCAACGGGTGCTCGACATCGGCTCCGGCTGGGGCGGGCTTGCCATCTATCTCGCCCGCACCTGCGGCGTGCATGTTACGGGCATCACGCTGAGCCAGGAGCAACTGACGCTCAGCCAGGAGCGCGCCCGGCGCTATGACGGGCCCGGCTCGGTCGCATTCAAGCTTCTCGATTATCGCGAGATTGAAGGCACCTTCGATCGCATCGTCTCGGTGGGGATGTTCGAGCATGTGGGCGTCAACCACTATCGCACCTACTTCCGCCGGGTGGCCGACCTGCTTGCGCCCGATGGCATCGCTCTCATTCACACCATCGGGCGGCTCGACATGCCCTCGGTCACCAACCCCTTCACCGCCAAATACATCTTCCCGGGCGGCTACATCCCCGCCTTGAGCGAGGTGATGAATGGGCTTGAACCCTCGCGGCTCTTCCTCACCGATGTCGAAATCCTGAGGCTCCACTACGCCAAGACACTGCGGCATTGGCGCGAGCGCTTTACGGCACAGTGGGATCGGGCGGCGCAGATTCTCGATGAGCGCTTTTGCCGGATGTGGGAGTTCTATCTCGCGGGCGCGGAGGCGGCATTCCGTTTCGAGCGGCTGGCGGTCTTCCAGCTTCAGATCGCCAAGCAGGTGGACACACTGCCCATCACCCGCACCTACATGATCGAGGAGGAGGAGCGGCTCAGGCGGCTTGAGGTGGAGGCGCCCGAGCAACGCTTGCTGGCGGGAGAATAGGCGCACACGCGTCTCGGCCGCGCGCCCTTTCTGTGCGCACACCCTATAGTTTGCGTGCACATCTAGAGCATGTTTTGGCTAGATAGAACCATTCTGACGGAGCGGATTTGTGTCAGGAGCAAGCAAAGGACCGCAGGCAATATCAGGAGATATTGTCAAGGGGCTTTGCGCCGCTAATGGCGCAAATCCGCCC
>WGBL01000209.1 GCA_015494375.1 Hyphomicrobiales bacterium
CCCGGAGACAAGCTCGACACCGCCAATACCCATTGCAACATCTAAAGGCTTCAATGAGGCCGGGGCACTGATGGCCCCGGAGACGACTTCGCGGCCGAAGAACCGGGCCCATGTTACAATGCTTCAATGAGGCCGGGGCACTGATGGCCCCGGAGACGCCCTCTCCATACCACACTGAGATAGCTTTGAAAACCGCAAGGACTGCGAGCGCTGCCCGCGGTGGCATCCCAACGCTCTGGAGCAGGCTCGATATCGCACATGAACAGTGTCAAAGAGCTCATTATTTTCAATGACTTGCGCGCCTGCGAGCGCTGCCAGGGAAGCCGCCGGCACCACAGCGCTCGCACAGGTCATCGGCACAGCATGTCTCACATCGCGGGCTCATTTTCTAGACGATGATCGCCTCGCGCTTTACGCTTTCGAATGTCTTGCCAAGGCTCTCGACGCGCAGGTCGACCGAGGTTGCTGGTCCAACGTCGATGATCAGCACATGATCATCGCGCTTATGGATGATAGCCTCGAGCGCCGCCGCCATGTCCTGACGGCGCCGCCGCGTCAGCCGGCACTGAAACACCGAGAGCTGCAACCAGCGCCCATACCCCTTCATCACGCGATAAACCTGCCGCCAACGGCGCTCATCGGCGATGTCATAGGTGACGATGTAAATCCGTTCGTCGGCCATCATGTCCACTCCAACAATTCCATTCAACAACACCGTCAGCGCGGTGTGTAGTGCGGGTATTCCGGGAGCTCCCCGTCGAGGTGGCGCGCAAGCAGGCGCATTTGCACCTCAATGAGGCGGCGCATGGACACCTGATAGCCAAACAAAGGATGCGTGGTCTCCTGCGCAAGGCGGCGCTCGTAGGCGGCGATCAATGCTTTGCGGCCGGCCGGCTTGAGGGCGCAAGCCGGGCCGTTATGCACGAAATCGTCCGCTTGCACCTCGCCGTTGTTGATCACCTGAAGCACCGTGCTGTCGGCGACGATAGGGCGATAGGGCTCCATCATGTCGAGGGCGAGTGCCGGCCGGCCATGACGCGGCTGGTGGTAAAACCCCTGATAGGGATCGAAGCCGACCGCCTGCAAGGTTGCGAGCAGCGTGCGGGTGAGCAGGGCGTAGGACATCGACAACAATGCGTTCACCGGATCGCAAGGCGGGCGGCGCGTCCGCTTTGTGAATTGAAACTCGGGCGCGGCGCGCGTCAGCATCTTCTCGAAGTGCCGGAAATAGATCGCCGCTGCGTCGCCCTCGAGGCCCAGGAGCACTGCCATGCTGTCGGCCTTGGCGGCGCGATCCGCGATGCGGCTTAAGCGCTCGAGTGCCGCGGTCTTGCCATCCGAGCCGCGGTCGCTCCGCCAGTTGCGTCGCAGCATAGTGCGCTGGTTGCGCACTTTCGCCACAACAATGCCGCGGGCCAGATCGAGGCAACGGCCGGAATCGAAAGCGGCCCGGAACTGCACGGCTTTGACCGCGGCATTGCGCCGGCCGGTGCCAATGGTATGGCCCATCAGCCAGCCGCCGCTTGAAAACCAGCTCACCGGGATCTCGCGGGACAACAGCTCATGCAGCGTCGGCGTCGTCAGTGAGACCGGGCCGAACAGCGCCAGTTCGGAGACGTCGATAAGCGGCACCTCGGTGCGGGTCTTTGCGCGTCGGCCTTTGTCGCCCTCAGCGTCGTCGATCTCGATCACAAGCGCCTCGCCGGATTTGCGCACGCGTGCGCCGGGCGTGCTGACATAAAGCGGCAGTGCGGTGTCGGCGCTGGGGTTGAGCGGACGCGGGGCATTGGCTCTGGAGAAGAATGTCGTCTCATCCGGAAGGCAGATGCCGGCAAGCGAGCAGCGCACACATTTTGGGCTGTTCTCAAGGGGCGGCGGGCGCTTGCCCTCGGCGGCGGCCTGGCGCAGCTCGTTTGCTGCGCGGATTGTCAATTCCCGCAGCTCGGGCGTCAGCTCGATGCGCACCCGCTCGCGCGAGGCGACATACCACAGCGCACCTTCGCTCACGCGATAACCGTTGTCCTCCAAAATAAGGGCCTGCGCGCAAACCTGAACGCGTTCGGGATCGTAGGCGCCAAGGGCCGTGTGTGGGCGCTTGCCTTTCTTGAAGTCGACCGGCGTGACCATGCCGTCGTCGGCTTCGACAACGTCGATCCTGGCGATCATGCCGAGGCGCTCGGACGACAAGAGCACCGAGCGCGCCTTGGGCGCAGCATCATCGAGCGCATCAGGCGGGGCAAGCGCCGGGCCACCGGCATCGGCGCGCGCATGGACGCGACGGCCCTCGGCTGTATCGCCGCTCTCGGCCCAGTTGCCCTCGACCCACTCGAGATAGGCCAGGCGCGGGCAATAGACCCATGCATTGATCATGCGCGCGGGCACGAGCGGGACGTCGGGGTCGGGCGCGGGGCGGGCGCGTTGATCAACCACGCGAGTCACTTTCTATTATGGTCTCCACTGCTTATGAAACCGTCGGAAGCGATGACCTTGTAATCGGATTTCGGATTGGTTTCATCGAGCTTTATTATTCGGAATATATGCCAACCAGTTAAGTTGGCTTGTGGCATTTCATCCATTTTGTGAGCGAGACGGATAAGGGCTTCAATCCCAGCTCGCGTCGCACCACGACCGCCTTCGGCGGACCAAATTGGCAAACGGAGGCGACCGCCATCTTGCGGGCACATTCCAGGTATGGCGACGCCATGTTTGAGCGAAAATATCGGAAAGGACTGAAAACTCGCGGAGGCAAGCACATTTGCGCCTCGCTCACTTGGTGCCACAGCGGTTCCGGTCTGGCCAGGCACGGACCACTTGCTCTTATCGCTTGGATCGAAAGCGAGATAGGCGTAGCGTCTGGCCTCGGCGTCGTCGAAGCGGAAACTGTGCCCCCGGTGAAGACGGCGCCAAGGCTTGAACAGCGCCCGGGCGATTTCGTTGAAATCGCATTCCTTGGCGAACGACACCAGGAGACCGGCAAACGCCTGCTGGCCGCTCGTGAGTTTAAGTGGCGAAACGGCTGCCGACCACTCGCCGTTTTGATCCAAGGCCGGAGCCGAGAGACAGGAAATCCAGCGTTCGTGTGCGAGATCGTTCAACGGGTTGAGATTACGCAGATCATCCATCGTTTCGGCGATCTCCACAACCTTGTCGACCTTGCGCCGCTTCGCCGCCGCTTTGCGCAACTTCTTGAGCTTACTCTTAAGCCCCTCCACGCCCTTCCCTTTGTGCCTGTTCTCCTCGATCTTCTTTTCGATCTCCGGGATCGCCTGTTTGGCGTTTGTCTGCTCAGCTTCTGCGGCTTTCTCGCAGATGTCCTCGACCGGCCGAAGCAGAGATTTGACTCCCTCTGCTGCGGCGTCGGCCACATCGAGTTCGGTCTTCGCTTCAGCCAGTGTCAGTATCGGCCGCCAGGGATGGGTCTTCACACTCCAGAAGGCGCGAGGGTGCCAATTTGGGCGGCTCGTTTCGAGCGCCCGCAGGAGTCCGAGAAGGGCTAGGTGTGCAAGCAGGTTATCGGGCTCGAGCCCGCTGAGACGGTGTTTGCTGAGCGGCGTGGTGTGGTTCGGCTGCCATGAATCCTTGATCGTTTGTGACTTGCGTCGCGCCATGATGCTCCTCGGCAGTTGGGCTGATGACCCGTTTTCGTCTTAACGTCGTTGGGCTTCAGGCACTCAATCACCTCGACTTGACTGCCCGGTGCGGCAAGGTTGCGGCTATGGCCAACAGTTTTCTCATTGCCTCAAAGACAAGCGTGCCATAGTCAGATCGATCTCGTCAAAGACGGGTTGGCATATTGCCAATGTAAAGTGTAGTTTGGCCGCGACAGTTCCAAATAGGGGGGCAACATGACTTGGTCATTTGAAAACTTGCTCGACGCAGCAAATTCCAAGAGCGCCAACCGCCGCGCCACGTCTACGAGAGGCGGCGCATCAACGGCGAGGA
>WGBL01000210.1 GCA_015494375.1 Hyphomicrobiales bacterium
AGTCGGCACGGCTCGATCATTTGGCTCTGTGGTATAAGACGGCAAAGCGCATGTGGGCGCTTTTTTATAGGGCCTTATTTGGAACAAATCATAAACAGAAAGCATGAACAAAAAGGGGCCTGGCTATGCCCGCCTATGCCGAACTGCAGGCGACCACCAACTTTTCTTTTCTCCGCGGCGCCTCGCACCCGGAAGAGCTTGTCGCCACCGCAAAGGCGCTCGGGCTCGAGGCCATCGCGATCACCGACCGCAATACGCTCGCCGGGGTCGTGCGTGCCCATGTGGCGGCGCGCGATCTCGAAATGCCGCTCATCATCGGTGCCCGCATCGACCTCGAGGATGCGCCGAGCCTCCTTTGCCTGGCGCGGACGCGCCCAGGCTATGGCGCCCTCAGCCGCTTGCTCACCCGCGGCAAGCGGCGGGCCGAGAAAGGCGATTGCCGGCTCGCCCTTACCGACGTTGCCGAGTTGTGCACCCCCCAAGATCAGGTCTGGATCGCGCTTGCGCCTCCCGTGGCTTTGGGCACGGCACCTGCACCCTTTGCGGCTTTTGAGAAGGAGCTGCTCCGCTTGCGCGAAGCCCTGGGGAAAGCCGCGCTTCATCTCGCCGCCTCGCATCGCTATCGTGGCGACGACCGCGCGCGCATCGCCGCGCTCGATGATCTCGCAAGCCGCCTTGGCCTCTCGCTCGTTGCCACGGGCGATGTGCTCTATCACGCCGCCCACCGCCGCCCTTTGCAAGATGTGCTCACCGCCATTCGCGAAAAATGCACTGTCGCCGAGGCCGGCTTTCGCCTTGAGCCGAATGCCGAACGCCATCTGAAGTCGCCCCTCGAGATGGCGCGGCTTTTTGCCGATTTCCCGCACGCCATCGCGAACACCACCGAGATTGCCCGCGCCTGCCGATTCTCGCTCGATGAGCTGGCCTATGAATACCCCGACGAGCCGGTGCCACCCGGCCGCACGCCACAAGAGCACCTCGAGGTGCTCACCTGGCAGGGCGCGCGCTCGCGCTATCCCGATGGCGTGCCGGACAAGGTGCGTAAGACGCTCGCGCGCGAGCTTGCGCTCATCGCCGCGCTCGACTATGCGCCCTATTTTCTCACCGTCCATGACATTGTCGCATTCGCCCGCGCCCGCGGCATACTCTGTCAGGGCCGCGGCTCGGCGGCCAACTCTGCGGTCTGTTATTGCCTCGGCATCACCAATGTCGATCCGGCCGAGATCGACCTCCTTTTCGATCGCTTTATATCCCCCGAGCGCAAGGAACCGCCCGACATCGACGTCGACTTCGAGCACGAGCGCCGCGAGGAGGTGATCCAATACATCTATGCCCGTTATGGCCGCGAGCGGGCGGCCCTGGCGGCGACCGTGATTTCCTATCGGGCGCGCTCGGCGGTGCGCGATGTCGGCAAGGCGATGGGGCTCGGTGCCGATACCATTGACGCGCTCGCCGGCATGGTCTGGGGCACGCGCTCGGGCGATGCTCTTCATGATCCCCATATCCGTGCCGCCGGCATCGACCCCGACGAGCCCCTGATTGCCCGGGTGCTCGAGCTTGCGCGCGAGCTCATCGGCTTTCCGCGCCATCTCTCGCAACACGTGGGCGGCTTTGTGCTCACACGCGGGCCCCTGAGCGAACTGGTGCCGATTGCCAATGCGGCCATGGAGGCGCGCACCACCATCGAATGGGACAAGGACGACCTCGACGCCCTGGGGCTGCTCAAGGTCGATGTGCTGGGGCTTGGCATGCTTTCGTGCATCCACCGGGCCTTCGACCTGATCGAGGCCCATTGGCGCCGCCCGCTCACGCTCGCCAGTGTCCCGCGCGAGGATGGGGCCGTTTACGACATGCTGTGCCGGGCCGACGCCATCGGCGTTTTCCAGGTCGAGAGCCGGGCGCAGATGAACATGCTGCCGCGCCTCAAGCCGCGCTGTTTCTATGATCTGGTCATCGAGGTGGCGATCGTCCGCCCGGGCCCCATTCAGGGCGACATGGTGCACCCTTATTTGCGGCGCCGCTCCGGCCTTGAGCCCGAAGTCTATCCGGCGCCCGACCCGCGTCATGGGCCAGCAGATGAGCTCAAGAAGATCCTCGCCAAGACCAAGGGTGTGCCGCTTTTCCAGGAGCAGGCCATGCGCATCGCCATGGTGGCAGCCCGCTTCAGCGCCAAGGAGGCCAATGAGCTGCGCCGCTCCATGGCCACCTTCCGCCGCCTCGGCACCATCGGCCAACTCGAGGAGAAGATGGTCTCGCGGATGATCGCGCGCGGCTATGACCCGGCTTTCGCCAAGCGCTGCTTCGATCAGATCAAGGGCTTTGGCGAATATGGCTTTCCCGAAAGCCATGCCGCGAGTTTCGCCCATCTCGTCTATGTCTCGGCCTGGCTCAAGTGCCATTATCCGGCGGCCTTTGCCGCTGCGCTTTTGAATTCCCAGCCGATGGGTTTTTACGCGCCTGCGCAGATTGTGCGCGATGCCCGCGAACATGGCGTCGAAGTGCGCGCCGTTGATGTCAATATGAGCGAGTGGGACTGCACGCTGGAACCGTTGACGGAAAAGCAAAAGAGCGCGACCAACCCCGTGGCGCTACGGCTCGGGTTTCGCCAGGTCGATGGCTTAAAGCGCGAGGAGGCGGAAAAGATCGTCGCCGCCCGCCGCGCCTTGCCGGTGGGGCGCGGCTTTCGCTCGGTTGCAGAGTTGCGTGATAAGGCGGGGGTGGAGATTGCGACACTCGAGCGGCTGGCGGCAGCGGACGCCTTTCGCTCGATCGGGCTCGACCGCCGCCAGGCGCTCTGGGAGGTGCGGGCGCTTGCGCGGAGCGCACCCTTGCCGCTTTTCGCCTGGAGCGAGGCGTCTGAGGTGGGTGCCGAGCCCGCGGTCAGGCTGCCCGAGATGGCGCTTTCGGCCCATGTGATAGACGACTATCGGACGTTGCGGCTCTCGCTCAAGGCGCACCCCATGGCCTTTCTGCGCAAGCGGCTCACAAGCGATGGCATCTCGAGTTGTGCGGAGATTGCAGGGATGGCCGAGGGCGTGCGGGCAAGCGTTGCCGGTGTGGTGCTCGTGCGCCAGCGCCCGGGCTCGGCCAAGGGCGTCGTCTTCATGACCATCGAGGATGAGACGGGGGTGGCCAATGCCGTCATCTGGCCGACTGCGCTCGAGCGCTTTCGCCCGGTGGTGATGGCTGCGCGCCTTATCCTCATCCGCGGACGCATAGAGCGCCACGAGGACATCGTGCATATTGTTGTTGAATGGCTCGCCGACCAGAGCGAGCTTTTGGCGGGCCTGGCCGAGGAGGGCGCAATGGATGCCGCGCACTCACGGCCCGCCGGCTGGAAGCCCGGCCGCCACCCGCGCGCCGAGCGCGTGATCCCGAAATCGCGCGATTTCCACTGATTTGCCCCTTCCCGCTGAGCCTATCCATCCAAATCAAGCATCACAACGGCACTTCGAACTCTGGAAATGAGTCACAAAGGGGCGCTGGCAAACCTTTCATTATCCACGAAGATCCATAAAGCCAGTTTTCTCTGTTGGCGCATATAAATTTCTTCCCCTCAATTCTTGGACAGGCTCCTAGTGCTCCTAGCGATCAAGTGGAGCACAGCGCCGCTCGGGCCGGATTATGCGCGCAAGCGCACCCACAAGCGCACCAAAGCTCAGGCGTTTGAGCGCAAACGAAGGCTGCATGTTATGCAGCCAGCCACCATGAGCATTGTGAGCTTGCGACAGTTCCCGAGTGAGCGCGGGAGCCAGCAGGAATTCCCGGGGCTCCCGGGGAGCGAGCGCCCCCCGGGAGCCGCCGAGGAACTCTGAGCGCCTTAGAATTTGAGCGCCTTATGAAGTCCTTTCATGAGGTCTTTGAGAAAAGGCCGCCTTCCTCATGCTCGATCGCGGCCGACCAGAGGGCGAGCCCGGCCACCAGAACGCCAACGATGATCTGGTTCCAGAGCGCCACGCCAAGGTCGGCGAAGCCGAGCACCCAGGGCGAGACGATGAGCCAGGCGCCGAGCGCCATATTGACCCACTCCTCCCATTTCTGGAAGGCGACAAGCGCGGCGATGGCAGCCACCGCGATGATGACGCCAACGACCCAGGCATTGGTCGCCGCGGCCGAGCTCGACACATAGCCGAGCACAGCGGGCGCCGCGATCAGCCAGATTCCGAGCACGACATTGACAATATCCTGCCAGCAGGACGACAGCTTTTTCGCAAAGTCAGACATGGGAGTTGCTCCTCCTTTCTTGTCCTTTTCTGCTCTTGTCATCGTGCTTTGCAGTGGTTGGAGAGCGGCGCGGGCGCCCGATTGGCGCCCGGCCCCCATCCAAGACCTTGTCGTTCAAGCGCACTCAAGCCGTGTGGATCTCGATCCGCTTGCTCTCTGTCCGGAGCTCGGCGGGCTTGGGCACCCTCACCGTGAGCACGCCGTTCTTGAGCTCGGCATCGACGCTCAGGTCGCCCGCCTCGAAGGGCAAGCGCACGGTACGGCAGAACGAGCCATAGCGGCGCTCCATATAGTGCCGCCCCTCGTCGTTCTCCTCGTGCTCATACTTCTTCTCGCCCTTGATGGTGAGCGTGTCACCGGCGAGTGTCACCTCGAGATCCTTCTGGTCGACACCCGGCAGCTCGGCCGTGACCACGATATCCTTGTCGGTCTCGGCAATGTCGAGCTCGGGGGCCAGATCGTACCAGCCGTTGCCGCCGTTCCGACGGGCGAGCATCGAGCCGTTCGAGAAGAAATCGTCGAACAGCCGATCCATCTCACGCCGGAAGGCATAGAAGGGATCGAGAAACTCTCGGTCTTTCTGTGTCACGGGGACGCTGTGACGTTTCTGCCCCCATGGCACGAGCGATTTCAGATCGAGCATGGGAGTCCTCCTTTCTTTCCGTCTGTTTCCATTTGCATGCCGTTTGTTTCCATTTGCATGCGCTTTGCTCTTTTCGGCTCCACTCATTCGCCTTCAAGCCCCTTCAGGGCCCTGCCGCCACCCGCGCGAGGCCCCAGGCCAACGTCTTCAAAGGCAGAGCGCCCAACAGCTCTTGGACGCGCCCGTTGGCCGGCGCGCCCGCGATCGGTGGCGGAGAAGGCAATCAAGCGGCGATTTGCTGCTTCTCAGGCTCGGCTTTCACTTGCGCCGCCTCGTGAGCCTGCTCATGCGCCTTTTGCCGCTCGTCACTCGCGTTTGCGATCTCGATCCTGCGCGGTTTGAGCTCCTCGGGCAGCTCGCGCTTGAGCGCGATGGTCAAGAGACCGTTCTCAAGCTCGGCGCGCTCCACCTCGATATAGTCGGCAAGATCGAAACGACGCTCAAAGGCGCGTGCAGCAATGCCGCGGTGGAGATACTCGGCATTGTCGTCGGCGACTTTCCTGCCGCGCACGATCAGCTGGTTGGGCTCGCGGACAATCTCGAGATCGTGGCGACCAAAGCCCGCCAGCGCAATCACTATGCGGTAGGCATCATCGCCGACCTTTTCGATGTTGTAGGGGGGGAATGCGAGATCGGAATCCGACACCCGCATGGCCGCCTGTAGCAGCCTTGGCACCCGCTCGAAGCCTATGGTTGAGCGAAAGAGTGGTGTGAAGTCCAAGTTCGCCATAGCCATCCTCCCAATGAGCGATACCTACGGAAAACCATGGGTGGGATCCCCTGATGGGCAATCCCGACTCTCATGTAGGTGGGAGGCGGCGGCTTTCAAGATCCTTGTGGTGCGAACCATCTGCTTGCGACCGGCGGCGGGCCATGAGAGGCCGGCCGCAACCATGTGCAGCAAGACGCCGCCCAAGATGGGCACTCGCGACCACGGCAGCCGGGGTAGTCCCGTCAGCCGCAGCCATGTGCAGAAAGAAGCGGTCTAGGCTGGGGGCAAATGAGCGCGGCTTTCGGAAACCACGCCTCGGTGGCGATCAGGCCGCCGCTTCCTCAAGAGCACCGACAATCTCGCCCACCACGTTCTTGACGAGCTTCTCGTCATCGCCCTGGGCCATGACCCGGATGACGGGCTCGGTGCCCGATGGCCGGATGACGAGCTGGCCCGCGGCACCGAGTTTCGAGCGCCCCGCCTCGATCGCCCGGCGCACCGCCTCATCCTCGAGCGGCTGGCCGTTGGTCTGCTTGTAGCGGACGTTCCTGAGCACTTGCGGCAAGGGCTCGAAACGATTGCAGATCTCGCTCACCGGCCGGCCCTTCTCGACCACGCAGGCCAGCACCTGAAGCGCCGAGATGAGGCCATCGCCCGTGGTCGTATAGTCGGAGAGGATGATATGGCCCGACTGCTCGCCACCGACGTTATAGCCCTCCTTGCGCATGCGCTCGACAACATAGCGGTCGCCCACAGGCGTGCGGGCGAGCTTGAGGCCTAGCCCCTCGATATAGCGCTCGAGCCCGAGGTTTGACATGACGGTGGCGACAATGCCACGGCCCGCCAGGCGGCCGCGGCGCTGCCAGCTCTCCGCGATCACCGCCATCAGCTGATCGCCGTCGATAAGCCGGCCGCGCTCATCGGCGATCAGCACCCGGTCGGCGTCGCCATCGAGCGCAATGCCGATGTCGGCACGGACCTCGCGCACCTTCGCACAAAGCGCCTCAGGCGCGGTCGAGCCGCACTCGGTGTTGATGTTGCGGCCGTCGGGATCGACACCGATGGGCACCACCTCAGCGCCCAGCTCCCAGAGCGCCAGAGGCGCCACGCGATAGCCCGCGCCGTTGGCGCAGTCGATGACAATGCGCAAGCCCTCGAAGCTGAGATTGCGCGGCAGTGTGCGCTTCGCCGCCTCGATGTAGCGCTCACGCGCACTCTCGACCCGCCGCGCGCGGCCGATTTTTTCGGGCGGGGCCAGAAGCTCCTCAATGGCGCCATCCATCAGCGCCTCGATCCGCTCCTCGGTCTCATCGGAGAGCTTGTAGCCATCGGGTCCAAAAAGCTTGATGCCGTTGTCGTAATAGGGATTGTGCGAGGCCGAGATCATGACCCCGAGATCGGCCCTCAGCGAGCGCGTCAGCATGGCGACGGCCGGCGTCGGCATGGGGCCGAGCTGAAACACCTCCATGCCAACAGCCGTAAAGCCCGAGACAAGCGCCGACTCGATCATATAGCCCGACAGCCGCGTGTCCTTGCCGATGACCACGCGGTGGCGATAGTCGCCATTGGTGAAAAGCCGCCCCGCGGCCATGCCGACACGGAGCGCAATCTCGGACGTGATGGGTGCGGCATTGGCCTTGCCGCGAATGCCGTCGGTCCCGAAATAGACCCTTGACATGTCGTTCTCAAGCCTCCCCAGCCGGATGCTCCGGTTGCCCCCGGCCTCAGCACTTTCAGCGCTTGGTGCAATAGACGTTGAATTTACATCAACAGCCGCTGCCGGAATGCAAGCATAGGGGCCAAAGCCGATCAAATTTTGTGTTGAAACGTTACCCGTGCTCGCAAAGTGACGGTGGCCAGATCGACAGTTGACAGTGGGGCAGCAGCGCAGTGCGGTGCGACCTTAGCGATTCGCCGAGCGGCAATGCGCAGGCCCCGTGCCCTCGACCCCGCAGTCCCTGGAGCCCGCGGCCCCTCAAGCCTGCGGCCCCCCAGGCTCGCGGCCCTTCAAGCCTGCGGCCCCCCAGGCTCGCGGCCCTTCAAGCCTGCGCGCCCACACGCCCAAGCGTCCTCACCCCCAAGCGCCCTCATCCCCAAGCGCCCTCATCCCCAAGTGCCCTCATCCCCAAGTGCCCTCATCCCCAAGTGCCCTCACGCCTCTGCGCCGTCTTGGCAGACCGCCTGCCAGAAGCGAAGCGCCTGGCGCGTCGCCTCGACATCGTGGACACGCAAGATCTGTGCCCCTTGCACCGCCGCCCAGAGCGCAGCCGCAAGCGAGCCGCCGAGGCGGCGCTCGGGCACTTGCTCGCCCGTGATGTGGCCGATGAAGCTTTTTCGAGAGGCGCCCAGGAGCAGCGGCACGCCGAGCCCGTGAAAGAGCGCGAGCCCCGCGAGCAGGCGCAGGTTGTGCGCGACCGTCTTGCCGAAGCCGATGCCCGGATCGACGATGAGGCGCGCACGGTCGATCCCCGCCGCCTCGGCAAAACGCAGGCGCGCCTCGAGGGCATCGTAGACATCAAGCAGAACGTCGCCATAATGCGGGTTCACTTGCATGGTGCGCGGATCGCCTCGGGCGTGCATGAGGATGACGGCGGCGCCACTCTCGGCGGCGACGGCGGCCGAATTCTCATCGAACCCGAGAGCCGAGACATCATTGATAAAGTGCACGCCCGCGGCCGTCGCCTCGGCCATGACCCGGGCCTTGCGGGTGTCGATGGAAAGGCGCGCCTCGGTGCGCCCCTGAAGCGCCTCGATCACCGGCATGACGCGGCCGAGCTCCTCGTCCTCGGGAACCGGCGTGGCCCCGGGACGCGTCGACTCGCCGCCGATGTCGAGGATGTCGGCCCCCTCCTCCGCGAGCCGCAGGGCGTGGTCGACGGCATCCTGTGTGCGCCAATGCCGGCCGCCGTCCGAGAAGCTGTCGGGCGTCACATTGACAATCCCCATGATGTGGACGCGGTCCATGGCGAGCCCCGCCACGGGCGGGCGCGGGCGCGCGATCTCGGCCAGCCGCGCGGTAATCCCCTCGGCGGCAATCTCGGCCGGCCCGTCGGTTATCGCTGCAATCGCGCCGGGCGCGAGCTCGGCTGGCCACTCCGCAATCGCTGTGGGCGTGATTTCGGCCGGCTGCGCGAGCGCTCTAAGCTCGACGATGTGCCCACGCACCTCGCACATCGCTGCGCCATCGGCGTTCCCTGCTTCGCCAAAGGCAGCCTCGCCGTCGCGCCACAACAGCTCGATGCGCTCGAAAGCCAGGTCGCGCCGCCCGGCGAGGGCCACACGGCAACGCAGGCCCCGGCCCTCGTCTTCGCTCTCTGGAGCGCCCTTCGCCTTCGGGTTGGCCGCACGCTCGGGCGAGCCGGATGCCAGTGGATGGCTGGCCAACATGGGGCGAACATAGAGGCGCTCAGTCATGGGGCGCAGCCTCAAGCAGCCATTGCGAGCGATTGGGGGGTGCCTCC
>WGBL01000211.1 GCA_015494375.1 Hyphomicrobiales bacterium
AGGCAGGCGGTGAAGGGCGGCTCGGTGGGTGCGGCCGGCTCAGCCGGTAAGGGCGGTTTCGAGCACGGGGCCTCGGCGGAAAATGTGGAGGGGGGGCTGGCAGGCTCTCTTTCTCAGGGCGCCTCTTTGGTTTTCGAAGCCGCCACGCGTCTGCCGTCCGCACAGTTCGCCCTCAATCAAGAGCGTTTCTCCCCCAACCGAGCGTATTTCCCCTTCACCCAGGCAAGTTTCGCCCCCGTCACCCCCGAGCGAGAACGCCGCCGCGCCGCCGGGCTGCTCAGCCATTTCCGCTGGGGGATTGGCGGCTTCGTCCTTGGCATGATCGCCTGGAGCTTCGTTGGCATCTGGGATTTTCTCGAAAATGCGCTGCCGCCTCATCGTCCGCAAACGAGCCAGGGGCAAGGGCCTGTGCGGGCGAATGTTGAGATTGTGCCAACCGCTGAGTTTGCGCGGCCGGCCATGGAGGGAGGCGGTGCCAAGGCGGCGCTGCTGGTGACGGGTTGTAGCGAGCTCGTGCGCAACCTGACGACGCGGCGCACCATCGTCAGGGCCTGTCGCGCCAATTTGCGCCACACGGCCGACCTTGCCGAACGGGCGGGGCCCGCGGGCGGCGCCCGTTAGCCCTTCATCGCGCGCTGGGGCAGGCACCTTCTTGCGCTCTGCTCAGCCACTGCACAGACCTTGCTGCTGCCATAATTGCTGCTAGCCTCAAAACCTCGGAATCGATATCGATCTATCGCGACAAGTGCGGCCGGGCGATAGCGCAACGGGGCAAGGGCAGGCCATGGCGAGCGAGAAGCAATTCACCTGGGAAGACGTGGCCAAAGGGCAGGGCGGAGGCCATATGTCGGAGCAAGGCCTTGGTGTGCTGCCACGCAGCCCCGGCGAAGCCCTCGAGCCCGCGCGCGCACCAGAGCCCCCGCGCCGGCGCCGCACACGCCATCGTGTGCCCTCACCGCGGCTGCGAAAGCTGGTCGGCTCGCTCACCGGGCTCTTGACCTTTGTCCTCATGACAATGATCGGGCTCGGCTTTGCCTTTGTGCTCGTCAAGCATCTTTATGACCGGCCGGGCCCGCTCGAGCATTCGGTCGTTGTCGTCATCCCGCGGGGCGAGGGCGTCAATGCCATCGCCGACCGGCTGGTGCGCGAAGGCGTGCTGAAGGAACGCTGGCTGTTCACACTCGGTGTCATGCGCTTTCGCGCCCAGCGCAGGCTCAAGGCGGGTGAGTACGAGTTCCCGAAACGCGCCAGCGTGCGCCAGGTGCTCGATACGCTCGTCGAGGGGCGCGCCGTGCTGCACAAGGTGACCATACCCGAGGGGCGCACCAGCTATGAAGTCGTCGAGATTCTTGCGCGCCAGCCTCTGCTCACGGGCGAGATCAAGGAGATTCCGCCCGAAGGCTCGCTGTTGCCCGATACCTACCGCTTCTCGCGCGGGACCGATCGCCAGGACCTCCTGGCAAGGATGGCCGACCAGATGCGCAAATATGTCGATTCGCTCTGGCCGGGCCGTGCCAAGGGCCTGCCGTTCAAGACCAAACGGGAGGCGATCATTCTCGCCTCCATTGTCGAGAAGGAAACGGGCCGCGCCGATGAGCGCGCGCGCATAGCCGGGGTTTTTATCAACCGCTTGAAGCGGGGCATGCGGCTGCAATCGGACCCCACCATCATCTATGGGTTGACGGGAGGGCGCGGCGCGCTTGGGCGCGGCATCCGGCGCAGCGAGATCGCCAAAAAGACGCCCTACAACACCTATCAGATCGACGGACTGCCGCCGACCCCGATCGCCAACCCCGGCCGCGCCGCCATCGAGGCGGTGCTCCATCCGGCCGAGACCGACGAGCTTTACTTTGTCGCCGATGGAACGGGCGGCCATGCCTTTGCCACCACACTCGAGGAGCACCAGGCCAATGTGCGCAAGTGGCGCCAGATCGAGCGTGAGCGCCAGGCCCGTGCAAAGCTCGCAGCCTCGAAGAAGACGACGGCGACGCTCGCAAACGGCGCCGGCAATGCCGGCAATGAGGATGCCGCAACTGACAGCCTGCTCGCTGTTCCCGGTCTTGCGGTGGTGGGAGGGGCCGAGGTGACAACGACAGCCGCCGGAGCCGGAGGGGTCGAACGGACTGTTCCGGTGCCCGTCCGCAAACCGGCACGCAGCAATTGATGCGAAGCAAGCGCAAGGCAAGAAGCAAGCGCAAAGCGGGCACAAGGTAGGCGGTGGGGGATCTCACCGACGCGAAGTGTCGGGCCAGCGGCTCACTCAGGTCTCTTTAGCGCCTTATGGCCTCTTGAGCGGCCAACCTCTGGTAGCCTGACACCTATCGCTGCGGGCTGCTCCCGCTCCTGTCACGCGATTTCACGATGAACGACATGGTCTCCATGCTCGCTTGCACTTGATGCGCGCGGACAGGGTTTTGTACGGGCAAAGGCGGGGCATCGCCAAGCTCGCGGAGCAGCTCGACGGTAGGAAGCCCAAGCGGTGGCCGCTTGCGCGACCGCTCATAGGCCTGAATGGCAACACGGGTCATGTGGCCATAGAGCCCATCAATCGGCCCGCCATAGAAATTGAGCTCTCGAAGCCGCGCCTGCAATTGCCGCAGCCGCTCGCGCCGGACGAGAAGCCTGGCCTTGGCCATGAGCGGAACATAGGCCTCGAAGGCCCGTGCGTTGACCGCGGTGTTGGCAATCGTTTGCATCGAGGCGGCGAGGCGGCCGGTGCGGCTTTGATCGAGCGGCGTGCGCGATTGCACATAGGTGCCGACGTTGATCCCGACCACATAAGGGCCGCCCGGAGCCTCGATAAGAAGCGGCGAGCCCGACGAGGCGCCGCCCGTATCGCATTTGTGAAGAAGGAGATTTTCCGAATCGCGAAACTCTCGCGAAACCTGCCGCAAACTCAGGGCATGGAACTCGCGGCGCACGCGGCAGGGTGTTGAGAACGCCAGTTGCCATCGGCGATAGTCGCGGTGATAGGAAATCTGAAAAACACGGTTCTCGCTCGCCGCCTGCTCGAGCGCCATCGGGGAGAGGCCGCGAACCGGCAGGACGCGGCCACGGCAGATCGGCTTCTCGAGCCGGACGAGCGCCCAGTCGTTGGCGGCGTCGATCGGGGGGCGGACACGGAGATTGACGGTGCCTGCGAGAATGTTCTGAAGCGCAGCGCGTTCACGAAGCCCCGAGATGCGGCTCTGGCGCACGTGCGGGGGGCGGCCCACCTCAAAACGAAATCCGGCAAGCGGCTGCGGACCGAAGGCGGTGCGGCGGAACAGGCAGTGTGAGGCGGTGGCAATCACACCGGGGGCGACGCAGAAGGCGGTGCATTGGGTGCCGACGAGGCGATTGACGAAAAGGCCGATGCGCTCCTCGAGATGGCGATAGCGCGCCGGCACCCGCGTGCGGTCATCGCTGCCAAACACAGCCGCCAACCGGAGGCGCGATGGGCTGCGTCCCGGGGCGCTCACTGCTTTCTCCGCCGTGTCCCCGTTCGCTGTGTCAGCCACGATGGAAATCGCACCAGCACCGCTGGAGTAGGGCCCGGGGTCTGGAAAGGCCAACTGCATCTTTGCGGCGCGTGCCGTCGGCATAGCCGCCAATAGGGGCCATAGGGGCCATGAAGCGGCCGCGGCCGCCCAAAGTACCAATGCGCAGAGACTCGAAAACCGACGCACAGAACCCACTCGAACCAATGACAACAAGGGTGGGCGTTGAGCCCCAGACTCCTTGAATAGCCTCACATGGGCCCAGATTACAAACATTTAATCCGCCCGAAAGGCGACCGTAAGGCAAGAGCACCTATATACCGGGGCAAGGAGAAGCTCGGTTTGTGCCACAGCACGAAGCACAGACGAGGACGAACAGCGAACAAGGACGGATGACGAACGATGCACGCTCGGCGTGTGGCGATGCGTCGAGCGTGCAACGCCAACGAGGAGTAGGAAAAGATGCAAGAGATGCCTGCAAGTGACACGACCCCGCCGGCCAGTGCGACGGGCCCGAATATCGTGGGGTCGCACGAATCAACGGGCATGGCCAGGGTGTGGCGCGGGCTGCGCTGGTCGCTGGCCTCGCTCGCTGTCGCGGGGGCGCTGATTGCCGCCGGGACGCTCGGCCTTGTTGATACCTCGAGCTCCGTGCACGCCCAAAGCCAGGGCGGTGCCGTGGTTCGCGGCGGCCTGCCGCCCAGCTTTGCCGATGTCGTCGAGCAGGTGAGCGGTGCCGTTGTCAGCATCCATGTGACCAACGGCGGCAGGCGTCTGACGGGTCGCAAGCGCGGCCAGCGAAACATGATGCCGCCGATCCCCGAAGACAGCCCGTTCTTCGACTTCTTCAAGCGCTTTGGCCAGGGGCCCCGTGGACTGCCAATACCACAGGTCCCGACACGGGCCGAAGGCTCGGGCTTCATCATCTCGCCCGACGGCTATGTGGTCACCAACAACCATGTCATCGACGAGGCGACCGAGATCACCGTCAGCATCGATGAGAACGAGAAATACAAAGCCGAGCTTGTCGGTGCCGATCCCCGCACCGATCTGGCGCTTCTCAAGATCAAGTCGGACAAGACCTTCAACTATGTGGAATTCACCGACCGTCCGGTGCGCGTCGGCGATTGGGTGATCGCGGTCGGCAATCCCTTCGGTCTCGGTGGCACCGTGACCGCTGGCATCGTCTCGGCACGTGGTCGCGCAATCGGCAGTGGTCCTTATGACTACATTCAAATCGATGCCGCTGTGAACAAGGGCAATTCGGGCGGTCCCACCTTCAACCTCGCTGGCGAGGTGGTGGGTGTCAATACGGCCATCTTCTCGCCCTCGGGCGGCAATGTCGGGATTGCGTTTGCGGTCCCCGCCGAACTCGCCAAGCGTGTCGTGCGCCAGCTCCGAGAGAAAGGATCAGTGAGCCGCGGCTGGCTTGGCGTGCACATCCAGTCGATCAACGAGGAGCTTGCCGAAGGCCTGGGCCTTGAGGAGCCTGCGGGCGCACTCGTGACCAGGATCACTAAGAACGGCCCCGCCTCGCGCTCCGACCTGCAAGTGGGCGATGCCATCGTCAAGGTCAACGGCGAGAAGGTTGCCGACAGCCGGGATCTGGCGCGCAAGATCGCCGCGCTCGAGCCCAAGAGCATCGCGCGCATCACAATTGTGCGCGATGGTCGCGAGCGGGACATCGAGGTGACGCTGGGGCGGTTCCCGAGCAAGCAAAAGCTTGCGCGACTGGAACAGGGCGCCCCCCTCGAGGAGGAAGAGCTCGACGAGTTCGGCCTCTCGCTCGCCCCGGCCTCGAGCCGCGGCAAGGCCGATGCACGCGGTGTCGTGATCACGGGCGTGGCACCGGGCTCGGAGGCCCGCAAGGAAGGCCTCAGGGAGGGTGACATCATCCTCAAGGTTGGAAGCACCTCGGTCGATGAGCCCAATGATGTGACGGAAAGCATCCGTGCGGCCAGGGAGCGTGGGCTCAAGCGCGTGTTGCTGCTCGTCAAGTCGGGCGATCAGACGCGGTTTGTGACCCTGCCCCTGAAGAAGAAGGAGAGCTGACGACTTTGGCCGGTGCCCCGGGGGTGCGCGCTCAAGGCAGCGTGGCGCGCCTCCGGGGCAACTTAGTTGTCTTGAGCAGGGACAGCAGCGATTTCGTTTATTTTTTGCCGAGCCGACGGCAACGGACGACGCGAACACAAAGAATGACACTGCCCCAAAACAGAGCATGTTCTATCTGGCCGGAACATACATGCTCCAGAATGGGCGGACAGCCGAGCCAGGCGCGCAACGCAGAACAGGCGACTTGGCGCCGGCCCGGCCGCCCGATCGCAGCCTTCTGAAAGAAGGTGCATCGGCGCACCTGTCAGTCGGTTGTGCGAGGTTGAGCCAGCACCGCGACACGGTTTCGGGCGGCCATCCACGCCTGGCCGGCTCGCCGCACCGGCATTGCAACCGACGGTTGCAACCATCCCACAACACCTTTAACGGCGCGTAAATCGTGTGCCACACGGCGAGGGGGCAACCGATCGCAGCCGTGGCGGAACACTCGACTGTGGCGAAACGGAAACAGCGGAACAAAGGGAAGAAGGTACGAGGCCGACCGCGCGCCGCCACAAATGCGCACGAACGGCCGCAAGGCACAGTCGTGCCGTAAGCGCTTGCGCTTTCAGGTTTTTTCGACGCTTTGCTTGCGCCGCAACGCCATCCGATCAGGATAACGGCAAGGTTGCGCTTTCAGGTATATTCGGTGCTCTGGCTCCGCTTTTCCTCCAAAGGAGCCCACTCGCCCCGCCAGCACCGGCTTCTCAGCATTGCTCAGTTGCTTAGTTGAGCAGGAACTCGCCGTCGACCAGCCTGAGCTCGGTTGGATGAATGAGACGCCTGTGGGCGACGCGGATGCGATAGAGCGGCCCGTCGAGGTGCTCCGACCAATAGCGCAGGAACTTGAGGAGCCGCGGGAAGCGCGGATGGAGGTCATAGTCCTGCCAGACGAAGGTTTGCAGAAGCGACGGGTGGTCGGGCATCCGATAGAGGATTTCGGCCGTGGTCAGACTGTAGCCTTCGAGCTGGCGAATGAAATCGGGGTCGGTATAGCGCGATTTCGGTTGTCTCAAAGGCATGTCTCGTCCCTCTCTCGTCCCTCGCGTTCAAAAGCCAGACTATGTGATCCCTCTTCCTTCTGCGTGCTGCGTGTGCCCCTCTTCTACGTGTGCCCCTCTTCTGCGGGCACCCATGCCACAGGCGCAATTATAGCACAGTGATTGTGGCGTTTTACACACGTTCGAGGCCAAAAGCGCCGGGCAGAGGGCGCAAACCCCGCCCGCCTGATGCCCTTTCGTTTGGTGCGAGCGTGTCCTGCCGACTTCGCCTCCGCGCGCCCAATCCTGCTTATCACGCTTGACGCTATACGCTATGCCGTCGCGCTCAGCCAAAACGCGCTACATCGTAGGGCTGCATGTCGAGGGCGGGCTCTTGCCCCGTCGCCAGTGCTGCAATGAGCCGGCCCGTTGTCGGGGCGAGGGTGAGGCCCAAATGGCCATGCCCGAAGGCGTAATAGGCATTCTCGAAGGCTGTCGCGCGCGAAATCACAGGCAGGCTGTCGGGCAGTGCCGGGCGCTCGCCGGCCCACATGGGCCCCTCCGTTTGCGCGAGGTTGGGCAGAAGACGGCGCGCCTTGTCAACGAGGACCCGGACGCGGGCGAAATTGGGCGGAATGTGTGTGTTGGTGAGCTCCATTGAGCCGCCGATGCGCAATCCCTCAGCCATCGGCGTCATGCCGAAGCCATGGCCCGGCACCATGACCATGCGCTCGAGCCGAAGGCCGGGGGCGGCGATCATGGTGTGATAGCCGCGCTCGGCAATGAGCGGCACCGGATCGCCAAGCGCCACTGCGAGCGCCCTTGCGCCGACGCCGGCGGCGATCACGACCCGGTCGGCCGCAATCTCCTGGCCGTCCTTGAGACGAACGGCCGCGACGCGCCGCACGCCCCTGCACGCGCGAAAGCCCACCGCCTCGCCCACCCGCACCTCGCCGCCGCGGGCCTCAAAGAGCGCCACATAGGCGCGGACCATGGCAAAGGGGTCGGCGATATGGCGCCAACCGGTATAGACCACACCACAGGCAATCCGGCCGGCCTCGACGGCGGGCGCGAGCGCCGGCTCGAGCTCGCAAAGCTCGGCCCCGGAGACCTCCCGGCACGGCCAGCCGTTTCGCTTTCGCAGCGCGAGCCCATAGTGCTCCCGCGCGCGCTGGGCCTCGCTCTCGAAGATGGCGATGGCGTCTGTGGCCGAAAGCATCTCTGTGATGCCCGCCTCGGCCATGAGTGCGCGATGGTCCTCGAGGGCGCGCGCCATGAGCGCTGCGAGCGCCCTGGCAATGGCCTCGACGCGGCGCCGGCGCGCGCTCGTTGCAAAGCGTATGAGCCACGGCAGAAGGCCCGGGAGTGCACGCGGGCGGATGGTGAGTGGGGCAAGCGGATCGATGAGCCACAGGGGCCCCCGCAGGATGTGGCCGGGGAGCGCCAGCGGCGCCACCTCGGTGACGGCGATCCCGCCCAGGTTGCCATAGGAGCAACCGCGCCCCGGCTCCGCCTTGTCGAGGAGCAGGACCGCAAGCCCCGCCTTCTGCAAATGCAGCGCCACCGAGACGCCGACGATGCCGCCGCCGATGACAACCGTCCTCTCGCGCACGCGCCAAACCTCCCGTTCGCATGGTCAGACCACGTCCCCCATGGCCCCTTGTTCCACCTTGTTCCACAAAGGGCGGAGCCTGATCACCCCGGTCGGGCTCTGCACGGGCACCAGCGCAACCCCTTCACCGGCTCTTCACCGGCGACCGCGATGGTTTCAGTAACCAGTCATCTCTGAAAGAACCTAGAAGAACAAGAACGAGGCTTCGCCCGCGAGGCCTCCGAATCAGGCATGCGCGGCTCCCATCGCAGCCGTCGGAGCTAACGGGGCCCTCGCCGCTATCAGAGCCATTGCAGCCATTGGAGACATTGGAGACATTGGAGCCACTGGGGCCACTGGAGCCGTCAGAGCGCCGCGAGCGCCTGGTCGAGGTCGGCGATGATGTCCTCGACATCCTCAATCCCGACCGAGATGCGCACAACATCGTCGCCCGCGCCGGCGCGGGC
>WGBL01000212.1 GCA_015494375.1 Hyphomicrobiales bacterium
AAGCCGCGCCTTCATCGAGAGTGGCGCCCGTGGCGCGGGCCGTGGTATGGCGGCGTTGGAGCGCCGCACGTGGGCATGTCGGGGCATGTCGGGGCATGTCGGGGGCATATCGGAGGGAACATAAAACGGGGGGCGAGGCGGACGTCATGACGGCGCAGCGATCAAGGAGCCGCACCGAGCGGGAGAGGGTGCTCGAGGTGCGCATCTGGCGGGGCGGGCAGGACGGCCGCTTCGAGACTTATCGCGTGCCCGCGCGCGACAATCAGACCGTGCTCGATGTGGTCACTTATGTCCAGCGCCACCTCGATCCGACCCTTGCCTATCGCTTTGCCTGTCGGGTCGGGATGTGCGGCTCATGCGCCATGGAGGTCAATGGCAGGCCGCGCTGGACGTGCCGCACCCATGTCCGCCGCGTCGCCCGCCGGGGGCGGCTCGCCATTGCGCCGCTCAGCAATCTGCCGGTTGTGCGCGATCTCGTCGTCGACATGGCGCCCTTTTTCAAGAAATGGGTGGCCGCGCGTGGCCGTTTCGTTCCGCCTACGCGCAATTCGGCCCCCACACCCGCTTCCAGTACGGTACCGGTGGCTACGACGGTGCCGGCACCCACGGCCATGCCGGCGCCCGCGCCTCCGCTCCATCGCGTCGCGCCCGCAAGCCCCGAGCGCCGCGCCGCCGATGCCGCGATCACCTGCATTAACTGTGCGGTCTGCTACGCCGCTTGCGACGTTGTCGCCTGGCGGCCCGACTATCTGGGCCCTGCTGCGCTCAACCGCGCCTGGGCCGCTCTCAACGATATTCGCGACGGCGATCGCGCAGGCATTCTCCGAGCCGTAGGGGGCGCGGGAGGCTGCCACAACTGCCACACCCACCGGAGTTGCGCCGAGCATTGCCCGCTCGGCCTTGATCCAACCCGCGCCATTGCCGGGCTCAAGCGGCTTTCGGTCTTCGGCGCAGAGCGGTTGCGGAGCGCATCGCCATGAGCCGCCGCAGCTATCTTCTCCAGCGCCTGAGCGCCGCCCTGCTCGCACCGTTGGTATTCGCCCACTTGGTGCTCGTGATCGCGGCGGTCCGGGGCGGGCTCGACGCGGCGGAAATCCTCGCCCGCACCCGCGGCAGCCTCGGCTGGGGGCTCTTTTACGGCCTTTTTGTTGTCCTGGTTGCGCTTCACGCCGGGCTTGGCTTGAGGGTCGTGCTCGAGGAGTGGAGCCGGCTTGGTGCGCGGAGCTCAGCCCTCGTCGCCCATCTCTTCATGCTCGGCGCCCTGGCGCTCGGGCTCCGTGCCGTCGCTGCGGTGGTGCTGTGAGCGGGCGTGATTGAGCGAGGGCGCGTCTCATGAGCGGGCATATCTCAAAATCAGATATCGCCTCCGGGCAGAAACCGGGCGCACGCCCGCTCAGGGCCGCTTTCGGGCCCGGCCGCATGGGCCCATCGAAGGCCGCCGCTCTCATCCACCGCCTTTCGGGGCTCGCACTGGCCCTGTTCCTGCCCCTCCATTTCCTCGCCCTCGGCCTGGCGCTCGAGGAGGCGCGTTTTGCCGCCTTTATCGCCTGGAGCAACCAGCCCTGGGTGAAGCTCTCGGAATTCGGCCTCGTCACCGCCCTAGCCATCCACCTTGCGGGCGGCCTCCGGCTCCTGGCAATCGAGTTCTTGCCGACCCCGCCGCTCGCCGCGCGCTGGCTTGCCATCGCGTTCGGTTTCGGGCTCGGGGCCGGTCTTCTGTTCCTCCTCAATGCCTTCTAATCTGTGCCTTCTAAACTCGGTGCCTTCTGAATTCTGTGGCTTCTAAACTCTGTGGCTTCTAAATGGAGGGGCGAGGTTACGGCATGGAGCGTATGCGCACCGACATTCTCATCCTCGGCGCGGGCGGCGCGGGGCTCCTCGCCGCGCTTCACGCCCACGATGAGAGCCCCAATCTCGACATAACGGTTGCCGTCAAGGGGCTCATGGGCAAATGCGGCTGCACGCGTATGGTCCAGGGCGGCTACAATGTGGCGCTCGGGGAAGGCGACTCGGTCGAGCGCCATTTTATGGACACCATCGAGGGCGGCAAATGGCTGCCCGACCAAGAGCTCGCCTGGACCCTCGTCTGCGGTGCCATCGAGCGGGTGCACGAGCTCGAGAACGTTCATGGCTGCTTTTTTGACCGCAACCCCGACGGCACGCTCCATCAAAAGGCGTTCGCCGGCCAGAGCTTCGATCGCACCGTTCACAAGGGCGACCTCACCGGTATCGAAATTGTCAACCGGCTGATGGAGCAGGTGCGCGCCCGCCCGCTGCGGCGCCTCGAGGAGCATCGCGCCGTGGCGCTACTGCCGGCGCGCGAGGAGGGGCGGATTGCGGGCGCCCTGCTGATCGACATCCGTACCGGCGAGTTTCGGCTCGTCGAGGCCCGTGCGACGCTGCTCGCCACCGGCGGCGGGCCGACGATGTATCGCTATCACACGCCCTCGGGGGACAAGTCATGCGATGGGCTCGCTATGGCCTTGCGCGCGGGGCTCTCGCTGCGTGACATGGAGATGGTGCAGTTCCACCCGACGGGGCTTCTGGCGGGGCCCGAGACCCGCATGACGGGCACGGTGCTTGAGGAGGGGTTGCGGGGCGCGGGCGGACATCTTCTCAACGGCGCCGGGGCGCGTTTCATGTGCGCCTATGATCCCAGGGCCGAGCGTGCCACGCGCGACATCGTCTCGCGTGCCATCTTCGAGGAGATGCGCGCCGGCCGCGCAAGCCCCCATGGCGGGGTCTATCTGTCGATGGCGCACCTCGGGCCCGAGAACGTTGCCCGGCAGTTCGCCGGCATGGTCGCGCGCTGCGCTGATTGCGGCTTTGATCTTGCGGGCGGGCTGGTCGAGGTGGTGCCGACGGCGCATTACATGATGGGCGGGGTTGTCTTCGACATCCAGTGCCGGACGGCGCTGCTCGGCCTTTATGCGGCGGGCGAGGATACGGGCGGTGTCCATGGCGCCAACCGCCTGGGCGGCAATGGGGTTGCCAATTCCACCGTCTTTGGCGGCATTGCTGGGCGCACAATGGCGCGCGACCTCGCCGCCGGGCTCGACCATGTGGCGATCGACGGCGACGCCCTCGATGAGGTGCGGCAACGGGCGCTTCATCCGTTTGGGCAGAAGGCGGGCGATCTCGGCGCGCTGCGCGCGCAGCTCGAGCGCGTCATGTGGGACGACGTCGGCATCGTCCGCGACGGGGCGGGCCTTGCGCGCGCACGCACCACACTCGATGGGCTCAGCGAAGAGTTGCGCAATTGCGGGCTCGGCACGAGCGTGCGGCGCTACAATCTCACTTGGCATGATTGGCTCAATCTCGAGAGCCTACTGCTCGTCTCGAGGGCGATTGCCCACGCCGCATCGGCCCGCGAGGATTCCCGGGGTGCCCACTACCGCAGCGACTTCCCCGAGACGGGTGCGCTCGAAGCGTCCTGTTTCACGACAGTGCGCCTGTCGCACGGCGGCCATGATCTGGCGCCGCTGCTGGCGGGCACCGAGCCTGTCATCTTCAGCCGTGTGCGGCCGGGTGCGTGTCTCGACGCGGCAACGGCCTGAGCCCTCGGCGCAATGCCCGAAACCAAAGGCCAGAAGATTAGGAGATGGGGTATAAGGCGGCAAGAGGGCCCGCCCATCGCGCGCCAGGGGCTTGCCCATTGGCTTGCTGTGAGCCATGGCCAAATCGCTCGTTGCGGCCCATGACCAATCCGCTGGTCGCGGCCCATGAAATGCGCCATAAGGAAATGTGCCATGCATGAGGGAGAGCCAGACCGCTGCGGTGGTAGCACACCCATTGCCAAGGCCGAGCACCCTCGGATTTGTGACGCGACTTGTAACGCAACTTGTAACGCCTAAGGCCATGCTAGACATCGATGCCATCGAGCGCGCGGCCTACGAGATCATGTTTCGGGCCGCCATCGACATCCCCGACGACTACCGCAAGGGCGTCGAGGCGATGATTGCGCGCGAGGAGGGCATGCTCTCGGCGTTTGTGCTCGAGGCGATGCTTGAGAATTGGCAGGCGGCAAGCGAGGATCGCCGGCCGATGTGTGCCGATTCGGGGCTTCCGCGCTTTTTTGTGAAGGTGGGCAACGACGCCCTCGGCGCACTCGCGGCGGCAGGCGGGTTCATTGCCCTCGAGGAAGCGTTGCGCCGCGCCACCGCCCGCGCCACCCACGACATTCCGCTGCGCCCCAACCGCGTCCATCCCCTGAGCCGCAAGGACAACAACAACAATGTCGGGGTGGGCGCGCCCGAGATCGACTATTCCTTCGAGCCCGGCGCAGACTGGATTGACATCACCACCGTTCACAAGGGCGGGCTGTTCGGCACCGACTACCGCATGCTTTTTCCGGGCGACGGCATCGACGGAATCAAGCGCTTTTTCCTCGACGTGCTGCTGGCGTTCGGCAAGCGCGGCCTCGCGTGCCAGCCGGCGATTGTCGGCATCGGCATCGGGGGCTCCAAGGACACCTGCATGGTGCTCGGCAAGCAGGCGGCATGCCTGCGCCCCGTCGGCTCTCGCCATCCCGACCCCGAGGTTGCGAGCCTCGAAGATGAGCTCAGAGAGCTCGGCAATCGCACGGGGCTCGGCGCCATGGGGTTCGAGGGCAGCGCCACCGTCGTCGATTGCATGATCGAGATCGGCTACACGCACACGGGCGGCATGCCGGTGTCGATGCATTGCTTCTGCCTGTCCTCGCGCCGGGCGACGGCGCGGGTCGCGGCCGACGGCGGCATCAGCTATCGCACCGACCCCCAGTGGTTCACGCCCTATTTGCGGCGCGAAGGCATCGCTTGGGCCGGTGCCGAGGTGGGCGCGGCCGCGAACGAAATGACGATCGCGAACGATGGTGCGGCTGTGGATAGAACGACGGGCACAGCAGATGGTAGGGTTGTGGACGAGACGACAGGCGCAACAGCCGGGGAGTCCGCAACGGAGCCACGGGCCCGGGCGCGGTCGCGCGCCGCCTCGGGCAGTGGTCGTTAAGCAGTCTGAGAGCAGGAGGGCGCCATGGGCGAGCGGGCCCAGAAACTCAAGCAAGTGCGATTGACGACACCGGTCGATGAGGCGGCGCTCGGGGCCCTTGAGATCGGCCAGGTGGTCTATCTCGACGGGCTCATCTATACCGCGCGGGAGGGCGTCTATACGCGCTACCTGGAGGCGGGCGCGCGGCCGCCCATCGATTTCACGCGCCTTACCAATGTCAATTTCCATTGTGCCCCGGCCGCGTCCATAGGGGCGGATGGCCGCTACAACGTGGGCGCCGTGACGGCGACGGCCAGCTTTCGCTTTGCCAAGTATCTCGGGCGCTGGTTCGCCGAGACGGGAACCCGCGTGGTCATCGGCAAGGGCGGCATGGCGGCCGAGCACTATCGCACCCTTTTTGTGCCCCGAGGGGCCGTCTATCTCACCACTGTGGGCTATGGCACGGGCGCACTTCTGGGGCGTGCGATCAGGGGAGTCGAGGCGGTCAACTGGCTCGACGAGCTCGGCATCGCCCAGGCCATGTGGATCCTGCGTGTCGAGGGCTTCGGCCCACTCCTGGTTGAATCGGACCTCGAAGGCCGCAGCCTCTTTGAAGAGATGAATGCCCGCATCGCCAAACGCGTCGAAGGGCTCTATGCGGGTCTCATCAAGGAGCCCGCACTCCGGCGTTATGGCGAAAGCGGTGACAAGACCGAGGAAGTCATCTGATGGCCGCCTGACATCTCTGAGGGCCGCCTGACATGTCTGAGGGCTGCCTGACATGTCTGAGGGCCGCCCGACATGCGAGCACCCATATGCAGGCTGCCCACGAGAGGGCCGGCCACCCCCCCAATGAGCGCCGCCCACAACGAGAGGACGAGAGCAGGGAGAGAACGAGAGCAGGTTGGACCCATCCGGGCAGAGCAGGCGAATTGGTGCCCAGGAGAAGACTCGAACTTCCACGGCCTTGCGGCCACTGGCACCTGAAGCCAGCGCGTCTACCAATTCCGCCACCTGGGCAACCGCCCCTCAGGTAGGCAACTGCTCCAAATTTGTCAATTGCCGCCGCGTGGATGTTGGGTGGGACGCCGGCACGCGGCCACGCACGGTTATCTCAGTTCGGTGGCCAAGGATCGGGCCCATGCGCCCCGCGGGTAGTGTCTCAGTTTGAGTTTTTGCGCGCTATCCATTTACGTCATTGCCGCGCGTGACGCGGCAATCCAGGGGCCCACGCGCAGAGGCTGTTGCCCTGGATCACCCGGTCTACCCCCCGGGTCAAGCCCGAGGAGGGCGATGACGTGGAGCAAGAACGGGGCGAAACAGCACGAGAAGCCGCCGTCGCGTAAAGGATGCTCCAAAGTGAGACACGACCGCCCCGCGCCACAACTTGCCTTTGCCTCGGCGCCCCAATAAAGAGGGGGCGCGTCAATCGACAAGGGGAATGCGCCAACAGATGGGAGCGGGCGTGAGGTGGCGAGTCGGCGCCCGGTGAGAGGCCGACGCGGCCGCTGGCGAGGGGGCGACGCGGCACCGGGGTGAGAACCCGGCGCGGTGACCATCGTCCATAGGATGCTTCAAGCGTCCATGGGATGCTTCAAGAGGCCAAGCCAAGTAGCGGGAGAGCCATGCAGCCACGCCTTGAGGAAGGGGATTTGGTCGTCATCTTCGGCGGCGCCGGCTTCATCGGCCGTCATACCGTCCAGGCGCTCGCCAAGAGGGGTTTGCGCATTCGCGCGGCCGTCCGCCGCCCCGACCTCGCCGGCCATCTGCAGCCACTTGGCAATGTCGGCCAGATTCATGCCGTCCAGGCCAATGTGCGCCATCCCGATTCGGTGCGCGCCGCGGTCAAGGGTGCGCGGGCGGTGATCAACCTTGTCGGGATCCTTGCCGAGCGAGGGCGGCAGACATTTGAGGCCGTCCACATCGAGGGAGCCCGCACCGTAGCGCGTGCCGCCCGCGAGGGGGAGGCGGCGGCTTTGGTTCACCTCTCAGCGATCGGGGCCGATGCGCGCGCTCGCGCCCGCTATGCCCGCAGCAAGGCCGCGGGCGAGGTGGCGGTGCTTGAGGAGTTCCCCGAAGCGGTTGTTTTGCGCCCTTCCATTGTCTTCGGGCCCGAGGACCAGTTTTTCAATCGCTTTGCCGCCATGGCCCGCCTCTCGCCCGCCCTGCCCCTTATCGGGGGTGGCAAGACGCGTTTTCAGCCGGTCTATGTGGGCGATGTGGCGCGCGCCATTTCGGCCATGCTCGAGGGCTGGGCCCAAGTGAATGAGAGCGGCGCAATTGGCGAGGGCGGCGCCATTTATGAGCTCGGTGGGCCGGAGGTTCTGAGCTTTCGCGCGCTGCTTGAGCGGGTGCTCCACTATACCGGGCGCAAGCGCTGGCTAGTGCCCATCCCTTTCTGGCTGGCCACGCTACAGGCGTTGCTCATGAGCCCGCTTCCCAATCCGCCGCTCACTGTCGACCAAGTGCGCCTGCTCAAGCGCGACAATGTCGTGAGCGACGAGGCCAAAGCCCGCGGCCGCACCCTCGAAGGGCTCGGCATCAGCCCGCCCACGGCGATCGACCTCGTGGTGCCTCAATATCTCGAGCGTTTCGCGCCCAAGGGCCAATACAGCCATTACCGCGGTTAGCGATCACGGCCAGGCACTGTGATCTGAGCGCTGGGCCACCGGACGGCAGTGGATCAAGCCTGTGCCCGCAAGGCCGGTTCCGGGCCGACGTGGGGATGGCTCGCGTGAGAGGGAAGAATGCAGGCGATGTCGCCCGCTGCGCGACTGAGTTAATTACGTTCAGATCGCACCGAGCGCTCCCCTTCCCGCCATTGCTAGCTCTGCGTTCTTGGCCTCACGATTGCCGCAGCCTCGCCAAATTGACGCCAAAAGATCAGGAAATCTTAAGACGTTAAGGAGACGATAAGGCTGAGAGACGATGAAGCCTTGTGCCGCATTGAGCGGTGGCTTTGTCGCCCAGCCGCTGTGGCGCGATGCCAAGCGCACCTGATAGCGCAACCGATCAGCCGCGCCGCGGATCAGGCGGGGCACCCGAGCGGGTCTCATCAAGCGGATTGCACCGAGCGAGCCTCATTAAGCGGATCGCATCGAGCGCTTCCCATAGGACGAGTAACACGAGTAACGCGAGTATAACGAGTTGAGAGTTCAGGAGCCATGAAACGCAAGATCGTAGCCCTCGTAGTTGCCGTTTCGGGCATTGTCGCAGCCAGCTCGGCCCAAGCAGCCAAGACACCGCCGATTCTGGTTTCCGCCAGCAACCGCGTGCCGGCCTGTGTCACGGCCGAGCGGCTGAATGCTTTTGTCAAGGCGCGCAATCCCAAGCTCGACAAGCGTTTCGAGAATATCGCCGACTACTATCAGCACCATGGCGAGGCCCTTGGCGTTCGCTGGGACTATGCCTTTTTCCAGATGCTGGTCGAGACCAACTGGCTCAAGTACCGGACCCCACGGGGCAAGATGGGCGATGTGCACCCGAGCCAGAATAATTTCGCAGGGCTCGGCGCCACGGGCAACGGGGTGCCGGGGGAAAGCTTCAAGGATGTGAGCAGCGGCGTCCTTGCGCACCTCCAGCATGTGCTTATGTATTCGGGCACGCGCATTGAAAACCCCATCGCCAACCGCACCCGGATGGTGCAGGAGTGGTTGCTCGACTGGGCCCGCGGCTTCTCGCGGCCGGTCACATTCACCGATCTCACCAAGCAATGGTCACCGGGCGACAAGGGCTATTCCGACGACATCGAAGCGGTCGCGCGGCTCTATCGCAAGCGCTATTGCACCGGCAACAATGACATCCAGACGGCCAGCATTGCACCGAAACCCAAGGCACCTGCCCCGACCGTTTGCCGGGTGTGGAAGGCGCGCTACAGCAATGGGCGGCGTGGTCTGCTCATCCGCTCGGTCGATCGCTCGACCATCAATTACACCGCCCTTGCCGTGGCCGAGGAGCAGGCCGCTGCTCAGGCCCAGGCATTCATCGAGCAATACGCCAAGGGTGGGGTCAAAATCGCCGAGTTCAAGGACTATCAGCAGGCGCTCGACAAGGCCTTCGAGCTTTGCCCCGCAAGCTGAGATATTGCGAGCACCATTCCGTTGCCACCCTCTTGTCTAGGAGAATTCTCCGACAAGGGGGCGGATTGGGGGGGCGGAGGCGGCCTACGGATGGGGCGGATGGGAGCCGATGGGTGTCCTGAGCAATTGAGACCGTCTTGAGCGCCGCCCCACCTGAGAACGACGCTCCCA